>CBDURV010000166.1:0-7760 GCA_965369495.1 uncultured bacterium | reverse complement strand
GATCTGGTCCGGCCAGAAACCGCGCCTCGTGAACAATGCAGGCCCGTATTGGGTGCGAGCGTTCAAGTCAATGCGCACGCTTTTCGTTGGTTGAGTAGGATTCGCACGTGGGGACCTTCACACGATCCGCCGTGACGCTGGTAGTGCTGTTGGCGGCATGCTCGTTACCGCCCCGGGAGACCGACCGCAGCACCCCCGAGGGCACCTTTCGGACCTTTCGGGGTGCGGTCGCGCGCGCGGAGTACGAGCGCGAATGGGAGTGCATCAGCGACCAGCTTCGGCGGTCGCTGGGCATCGAAAACCGCCTCGATTGGAAAGATGCGCGGGCGGTGGTGCTGACTCAGGACAGTCTCGCAATCAAGGGACTCAAACGCGCAAAGATCACCGGGGAAGCGGAAGAACTGCCCGATGGGCGCATTCGGCTGCCCGTCGCGGTGAACGCGATCGTCTTCAGCATCAAGGGCACGGTGACCCTGCGGCGGGAGGTCGTGCTGCGCGCCTGGCTGGAAGGCCAGGAGGAACCCGAGATCGACGATCGACTCGACAACGTGACGCTGGTCTACGCCCCCGACGGCATCGGGGTGCGGGTGCCGCCCGAGCTCATCGATGCCCTCGAATCGGCGCTGCCTCCGGGGACGTCGTTTAGCCGTTTCGAGGCGGCATGGATCTGGTTTCTCGACGAGTTCGATTTCAGCGGCGAGACGGAAAAGAGCGTGGGCGCCGAAGTGCAGGCGCAGCAAGAAGGGAATCAGGAATGAGCCAGCACGTCTTTTTCTTCGGCGACGAGGCGACCGAGGGCGACGCTTCGCAGAAGGATCTGCTCGGCGGCAAGGGCGCCAATCTGGCCGAAATGTGCCGCATCGCAATGCCGGTCCCGCCGGGATTCACGATCGCGACCAGCGTCTGCGCCCGCTTCTACGAGGAGAACGAGGCCGTTCCCGCCGACGTCAACACGCAGGTGGACGCGGCCATCGAGCGGCTCGAGCGGGCGATGGACCGCACCTTCGGCGATCCCGCAAAGCCGCTCTTCGTGTCGGTGCGCAGCGGCGCCGCCGTGTCGATGCCGGGCATGATGGACACCGTCCTGAATCTCGGGCTCACCGACGCCACGCTCGACGGACTCGCGTCCGGTTCCGGCAACCGGCGCTTCGCGCTCGACGCCTACCGACGCCTGGTCCAGATGTTCGGCGACGTGGTCATGGGCTGCGACCACCACCGGTTCGAAACCGCACTCAGCGACGTGAAAGCGCAAAAGGGCGTCTTCGAGGACACGGAACTGGACGAGGCGGGCATGCAGGACGTGCTCGATCGCTTCCGCGCCGTCTATCGCGACCACGTCGGCAAGCCGTTCCCGCAGGATCCGCGCCAACAACTGCAGCACGCGATCGAGGCGGTCTTCCGCTCGTGGAACACGGCGCGCGCGCTCAAGTACCGCCAGATCCATGGCATCACCGGGCTAATCGGCACCGCGGTCAACGTGCAGGCGATGGTCTTCGGAAACCTCGGAGACACGAGCGGCACCGGCGTCTGCTTCACGCGCGACCCGAGCACCGGCGAGAACATCTTCTACGGCGAGTATCTGGTCAATGCGCAGGGCGAGGATGTCGTGGCCGGCATTCGCACGCCGGAACCGATCGAACGGCTCGCGCAGGACATGCCGGAGGTCTACACGGAGCTGATCGGCATCAAGGACAAGCTCGAGCTGCACTACTGCGACATGCAGGACCTCGAGTTCACCGTGCAGGAGGGGCGCCTCTACATGCTCCAGACGCGCGCGGGCAAGCGCACCGCGGCCGCCGCCGTCCGCATGGCGGTCGAAATGGCGGACGAAGGGCTGGTGGACGAACCGACCGCGCTGCTGCGCGTCGATCCCGCCACGCTCGACCATCTGCTGCACCCCACGTTCGACCCCGAGGCGGAGCGCACGGTGCTCGCGACGGGCCTGCCCGCCTCGCCGGGCGCGGTCAGCGGACGCATCGTCTTCGACGCCGAAACCGCCGAGGAATGGGCTGCGCGCGACGAACCGGTGGTTCTGGTGCGGCGCGAGACCTCGCCGGAAGACATCGGCGGCATGCATGCGGCCAAGGGCATCCTCACCGCACTTGGCGGCATGACCAGCCACGCGGCGGTGGTCGCGCGCGGCATGGGCACCTGCTGCGTCGCCGGTTGCGCCGCGGCGCAGATCGATGCGGGCGCCAACACGCTCATGATCGGCACGATGACGCTGCGCGAAGGTGACTGGATCTCGCTCGACGGATCGTCCGGCGAGGTGATGCTGGGCCAGGTGCGGACGCGCGCGCCGGTCCTCGAAGAGAGTTTCCACCTGCTGATGGCGATGGCGGATCGTCACCGCCGCCTGGGCGTGCGCACCAACGCGGACACGCCGCACGACGCCCAGGTGGCGCGCGAATTCGGAGCGCAGGGCATCGGTCTCTGCCGCACCGAGCACATGTTTTTCGAGGAGACGCGCATTCGCAACATGCGCCACATGATCCTCGCCGACTCGCAAAGGGAGCGGCAGCGCGCGTTGGCGGAACTGCTCCCGGCACAGCGCGAGGACTTCGTCGGCATCTTCCGCGCGATGGACGGGCTGCCGGTGACGATTCGCCTGCTCGATCCGCCGCTGCACGAGTTCCTCCCCCACGAGGAAGACGCGCGGCGCGAAATCGCCGGCGATCTTGGCACCAGCTACGAGCGGGTCGTGGCGCGCTGCCGCGAGTTGGCGGAGTTCAATCCGATGCTGGGACATCGCGGCTGCCGGCTCGCGATCACCTATCCCGAAATCGTCGAAATGCAGGGGCGCGCGATCGCCGAGGCGGCGTGCGAAGCGCTGGAGGCCGGCGTCAACGCGCTCCCGGAAGTCATGGTGCCGCTGGTCGGCACGAAGGCGGAGCTGACATTCTGCGCCGAGCGCCTGCGGGCCGTATTCGAAAAGGTCCAGCGCGAAAAGGGCCGCGAACTGACGATTCCGATCGGAACGATGATCGAAGTGCCGCGCGCCGCGCTGGTGGCCGGAGCGATCGCCGAGGAGGCGGAGTTCTTCTCCTTTGGCACCAACGACCTGACGCAGATGACGTTCGGCTATTCGCGCGACGACGCGGGGCGCTTCCTGGTGGAGTACGTCGAGAAGCAGATTCTGCCCGACGATCCCTTCCAGACCCTCGACCAGACCGGCGTCGGCCGGCTGGTGCGCCTCGCCTGCGAGGAGGGCCGGGCGCAGCGCCCCGATCTCAAGCTGGGCATCTGTGGCGAACACGGCGGCGACCCCGCATCCATCCACTTCTTCCACAAGGCGGGCCTCGACTACGTGAGCTGTTCCCCCTTCCGGGTGCCGATCGCCAGACTAGCCGCCGCCCAAGCCGCGCTAACTCGGTAGTACGGCGCCAGGCACCTTTCTTCCAAGTTCCCGACCTCGACCGAAGATCGACTGGCCCCGCTTCGTATAATCGCGCCCATCATGGCTGGTCACTCAAAATGGGCGAACATCAAGCACCGCAAGGCGGCGCAGGACAAGAAGCGCGGCAAGGCGTTTTCGCAGATCTCGCGGGCGATCATGGCCGCGGTGCGGTCCAGCGGCCCGAATCCGGCGGACAACATCACGCTGCGGCTTCAGCTCGATAAGGCGCGGGCGGCGAACATGCCGCGCGACACGATCGATCGCGCCATCAAGCGCGCGAGCGGCGAAGGCGCCGCCGAGGAGATCCACGAGGTCACCTACGAGGGCTACGGCCCCGGCGGCGTCGGCATCGTGATCTCGGCGCTCACCGACAACCTCAATCGCACCGGCCCCGACGTGCGCAGCGCGCTGGAAAAACGCGGCGGCACGATGGGAAAACAGGGCAGCGTCTCCTGGAACTTCGAACAAAAAGCGGTCTACACCGTTAAGGGCGAGGGTGTGGACGAAGACTCGCTCATGGAGGTCGCGCTGGACGCGGGCGCGGATGATCTCGAAAACGAGGACGGAGTCTTCACCGTCATCGGCCCGCCGAGTGCTTTCGCCTCGATCGGAGAGGCGTTGACCGGTGCCGACTATTCGGTGGACAACGCCGAAGTGACCTACATTCCGAACACGCGGACGATGCTCAGCCCCGACGACGCGCGCAAACTGATCGCCATCATCGACGCGCTCGAGGATCTCGACGACGTGCAGTCCGCGATTACGAATGGCGACATCCCGGACGAAGTGATCGCGGAGATGGGAGCCTGATGCGGCAGCAGGTCGCGCGCCTCGAGCAGGCCATCGGCAGCGTGTTCCTGGGCAAGCCGAAGGTCATTCGGCGCGTCCTGACGGGACTCTTCGCGCACGGGCACATTCTGCTCGAGGACGTGCCGGGCGTAGGCAAGACGCTGCTGGCGCGCACGCTGGCGAAGGCGGTCGACGCGCGCTTTACCCGCATCCAGTTCACGCCCGACCTGTTGCCCTCCGACCTGCTGGGCACGTCGATCTTCAACCAGCGCACGAGCGAGTTCGAATTCCGCCCGGGACCGATCTTCGCGCAGGTCGTCCTGGCCGACGAGATCAACCGGACGACGCCGCGCACGCAGTCGGCGCTGCTGGAGGCGATGAACGTCGCCAACGTCTCGATCGACGGCACGACGCACTCGCTGCCCGAACCGTTCCTCGTCATCGCCACGCAGAACCCGCTCGAATTCGAGGGCACCTACCCGCTGCCCGAGTCGCAACTCGACCGTTTCCTGCTGCGGCTCAACATCGGCTACCCCGACCGCGCCGACGAAAGCCGGATCCTCTCGGAGCAGCAGGAGAACGATCCCATCGACCACGTCGAGCCGGTCATCCACGCGGACGAGGTCGTGAAGATCCAGAACCATGTGCGCCGAATCCGCATCGAGAATTCAGTGCGCGAGTACCTCGTCGCGGTGATTCACGCCACGCGCAACCATCGCCGCCTGCGCCTCGGCGCCTCCCCGCGCGGCGCCGGCGCACTGCAACGCGCCGCGCAGGCGCACGCCTTCCTGGAAGGCCGTGACTACGTGCTGCCCGACGACGTGAAACATCTTGCGCCCGCCGTCCTGGGCCATCGCGTCGTGCCCGAGGGCGGCCTGCTTTCCGAAGCCTCGCACGTCGAGCGCGAAAAGCTCATCGAAGAGATCCTCGAGAGCGTCGAAGTCCCTATCTGACCGGAACAGGCTTTTCGCGAACGGCCTTGGGCTGTGGGCTCTGAGCTTTGCGCAACGACCTGGCCGCGCCTACGCATACGAACCGCCGTTGGGCCTCGGTTTGGACAACCTAGACCCCGCCGCGGCCGCGACTCATGTGGTCGGCCTGGTTGCGACGCAAAGCTCACAACCCAAAGCCCACAACAGCGAGCGAAGCGAGCTAGAGTCCGTCCAACGCGGGCTCATCGGAGTGCTCAAAGCCGAGGTCATCCATCGTCTGGCGCGTGGTTAGGCCGACGCCCCAGAAGCGTGCATCGGTTTCCACTTCGAGGCGGCCGAAGGCGCGCACGGCGGACGGCGCGAAGAACGCGATCAGTTCGGCACTCTCCAACGCGGCGCGATCGACGCGGGGCGCGGGCAGCGTCTCGTAGATCGCAACGCAGTCCACCTCGGCGCCCGAACCGCGCAGCGCCACTTCCAGATCGGCATGGGCGCGGCGCGCCTGCGGCAGGAGCAAGCGGTGCCCCATGACGTTGCCCAACTCGTTGAGCCAGGTCTGGGCCAACTCGCCGCCTCCGCCACTGCCCTCGACGGTGACTTCGATTCCGAGGTCGCGGCACGCACCGGCCGTGGCCGGCCCCACCGCACCGACGCGCGGCCACGAAGCTCCCGCCGGTGCCCGCTCGACCGCGGAGACCGACGTGAACAACACGCCGTCGTAGCCGCTGGGATCCGGGAACGCATCGCAGTCGCGGATCTCCGTGAGCGGTACGAGCGTCACCTCGTGGCCTGCCGCTTCCAGACTCTCGCTCCATGTGGCGCCGCGTTCGCGCGGCCGTGTCAGCACGATTCGCATTGTCATTCCACCAATCGCAGGAGGCGCTGCGCCTCTTCATCGCCCGGGCGCAACTCCAGCACCCGCTTCGCCAGCAGCCGCGTCTCCCGCTTGATGTACCGCTTCGCGCACCACTGCGCCAACGCGAGTTGCGCGTCCGCGTCATCGGGATCGAGGCTGGCGCGTGCGCGCGCGGCGCGGCTCGCGAGGTCGAGGCGGTTTTCCGATTTCGTCACGCGCCGGCGCGGGATCGTATAGGTGCGCCCGTCGCCGCCCACTGCAGGCACGCGCGAGACGTCCCAGTCGCCGAGCTGGACGGGGTAGTAGTCCTTGCCATCGATTTCCAGCAACGAGGGGTAGTCGCTGGCGGAATAGAACGCTTGCGGCGGCAACTCCCCCTCCGGTGCGCGCATGGGATCGAGTTCCGGCGGCTCTTCGTCATCGACCGGATCCGGAATCGGATCGGGTGTCGGCTCGGGGACGACCTCGACCGGTCGCTCCTCTTCCACCCGCGCGGGCATCTCATCCACTGGAGCCTCGTCGGAGCGCGTAACCAGCACCGCGATCAGCGCACCGCCGATACCGACCGCCAAAAACGCCGATCCGAGGGCGACCCACTTCCAGGTGTCGGAACCGACCGCGGCGCCGGTCGCCTTGGCAACGACCGGACGCACCTGAGGCTTGGCGCGTGCGGGCGCCGCGCGCGCCTTCACGGCGGTCTTGGCTGCCGGCTCCGCCTGCAGTGCCAACGGAGCGGGCGGCGGCTCAGTCTCGTGAAAGACGAGCGTCACGCGCCCCACCTGGATCATGTCGCCCGGTTCGAGCGTACTGGGCAGGTCGGGCGCGAGCCGGGCGCCATTGATCTTGGTGCCGCCGCTGGAGCCGAGATCGGTCACGGTGACGGCGTTGCCATCCACCTGGATGAGCGCGTGGCGGCGCGAGACCGCCGGTTCGATCACGACGATGTCGCTCACCTCCTCGCGACCGAGGATCAGCACCGCGCGGTCCAGCGCGTGGATCACGCGACCGTGGGGCGACTCCCAGACGAGGCATGCCCCAGATGAAGAAGACATCGTGTCTAACCTACAAAAAAGCGGCCGTCGCATCGTGTGCGACGGCCGCTTTATGAATCTCGGAAAGAGGATCGGTTCGAGGTCACCGCCGTCGGACCGAGACCGCGCGAGGACAAGCGTCGCGAAGCCGCGCCGACGACGCCGTATCCATGGAAAGTTACTGCTAGGAGGCGCGGCAAAGTGACGCGCAGCCGCAGCCGGTCGAATCCAGGCGGTGCCCTCGAAGTGATCCTAACGCTTCGAGAACTGGAACTTCGCGCGAGCGCCCTTCTGGCCGTACTTCTTGCGCTCCTTCATGCGCGAGTCGCGCGTGAGGAAGCCACCCTCGCTCAGGGCGCCGTGGAGCGTCTCGTCCGCCTTCTGCAGGCAACGAGCGATGCCGAGGCGAACGGCGCCGGACTGGCCCGTGGGGCCGCCACCGCCAACGCTGACAACGACATCCCACTTCGCTTCCGCCTCGAGGGCGCGCAGCGGGCCAAGCACCGAACTCTGCGAGTCGATGGTCGGGAAGTACTCAACGAACGGGCGCTTGTTGATGACGATCTCGCCGGTGCCCGGCTTGATGCGCACGCGCGCGACAGACGACTTGCGGCGGCCGGTGGCCCAGGTGTACTCGGACATCAACCGTTCCCTCTCTTCGTGCCAAGCGCCAGCGGCTCGGGATTCTGCGCGGTGTGCGGGTGCTCGGTGCCCGCGTAGATCTTGAGCTTCTTGAGCATCTGCCGGCCCAGACG
>CBDURV010000165.1:0-7794 GCA_965369495.1 uncultured bacterium | reverse complement strand
TCGGAATCGATGACAAGTTCGAGGCGCAGTTCGAGCTGCTCGAGAACCGCTACCGGCAGGCCACCAAGATCGACGAAGAGCCGCCGGAATTTGAGCTCTAGAGATACGGCGAGATCTAGCGATAAACCAGGCGACCGTTCAGCAGCAGCGAACCGTCTTCGCTGGGCCAGCCCGCGATCGCGATGAACTTGGGGGCGGTTGCTGCTTCGCCGGCGCCCAGCAGCGCACGCAGCGCCGAGCGGTCGGTTTCCGCGAGTCCTTCCAGGCCGCCGCCCCGAACGACGATTCCCAGCACGCAGCCGGCGCCGCCCCGCTCGCGCACGACACCCAGGTGGTGGGTCGCCAGCGAACCGCGCGCGCCCTCGATCAGCCGGCGCCGTACCTGCCGTGCCAGGACGTCCGCACGCGGACCGAGGGCGACGACCACATAGCCCTCCGCCTCCGTGAAGGCGACCTTGACACCCGTTTCGTCCGAGACGAGGTCTCCCAGCAGGCTGGTCAGCGAATCCGGCAATCCGTCCAGTTGGACGGTCGCCTGCGGAATCCACGCAAAGAAGCCTTGGATCCCCTTCGACGGCGCATCGCGTGCGTCGAGCACCAAGCCGCCGAACGTGGTGCGGCGTGCGCCCCGCAGTTTGGCCAGCACCGGCGAGGGCGGACCCTGGCTGCGCATGCCGACCGCCACGAAGCTCGCCGCGCCGTCGCGCAAGTCGATGCCGAGGGCGAGGCCGCTGGCTGCGTCGATGCCCGTGGCCGCCTCGCGCAGGAAGCGCTCGATGTTGTCGCGCAGCGCTCCCGCCGGCAGACCCGTGTGCCGAGCGATGCGGCGCGTCAGGTAAGTGGCATAGATGGTGGAGGGCAGCGTGCTCTCGATCCGTATCGCCAGCCAAGCGGGCAGCAGATCGATGTTGCCGGTGATCTCGCCGCCGGCGTTCGCGATGGCCTTGCCGGACGGGCTCGCTTCGCCCGGAACCAGTCGGCCCTCGAACTCGATGCCGCCGTCGGCCAGCGTGCCGCCCAGTTCCAGCGTGTCGCCGGGTTGCGTCACCTCGTCGAGCAGCCGGTGGTTGACGAGGCGCAGCGCGACGTCGCCGGACGGAAGCGGCTCGCCCTGCTTGCGGCCGGGGGCGGCGCCGCCGCTCGCCAAGCTGATCCAGCGCTCCTCTTCCTGCAGGGCGTAGCGCGTCACGAGGTCACGCAGCGCCGCGTTGAGCAGCCCCTTGTCGGACGCGGGCAGGTATTGGATCCAGCCGCCGCCGGGAACCTGCACGACGCCGGCCGAACGCGCAGGGTCGATCCCGCTCAACTCCTTGGATCGATAGAGCAACTCGGCCGGGGACGCGGTCGCCTGGCCGAAGCAGTTCAGCAGCGCCTTGACCGACACGTCGCCGGCGGCGATGCGCTCGGGCGAGGGGAGGCGCGCGACGAGGTTCGCACCCTCGGGCAGGTACGCGAGAAATCCATCGGATGCCGCGGGGCTCGTCGCTGCGTCGTCCTGTTTCGCTTCCTCGCCCCCGCACGCGATCAGCAGGGAAAGCATCGAAATCAGCACACCGTGGGCCCGCATGGGGCGTCACGATAGCAGGTCGCGTCAATCCTGCTTGGCGGCTCGGGCGGGCGTCGCGAAGAGCCCCAGCCGGCGGACGACCGCGGCCAATTCGATGTCGGGCAAGCGAGCCGCCATGCGCAGGGCTCCACCCTCCGCGCCGACCGCAAACTGGATCGGCAGCGATGCGGCGGCGGAATGCGCGAAGAACGGGGCGAGATCGATGTGTGCCTCGAGCGCCGGCGTGTCCATAAGGTGCTTCGTGAGCGTGGCGTTCGCGTCCGGCGCGTCGCCCTCGCCTGCGAGGCGAGCAACGATCTGCTCCACCAAGGGGCGCGATCGCTTCCCGGCGACGATGCAGAGGTGGTCGCCGACCAGCGCGATGCAGACGTCGATCGAGCCGCGCGTGAAGCGCTCCGCCAGCGGACCGAGCAAGGCGGACGTGCGCAGCGCTTTCGCGGTGGCCGTGTCGAGCTCGCCGGCAATGGTGGCGATGTGCACGCCGTGTCGCTTGAACGCGCGCGGCGTGTACTGGAGCTGCCCGTCGGCGCCCCCGGCCTGTGCGACCAGCTCCTTGATCTCTTCGCCGGCGAGGAAGCTCCGCACGGCGTCCCGGTCGGTGGCGGCGAGGTGTGAAACGAGCACGAGCGAAGCGGGGCCGTCCGCGTCCAGCACGAGCGTCGCGGCCGTGTCGTCACCCAGCAGCGCAAACCGCGCGTCCACAATGCCTTGCGTTTGCGTCAACTCGCGGGCAAGCGCCGACCAGGTCGGAATGCTCGCGGTCGTGGCCAGCGTGACCACGCCGTTGGCGGGCAGGTAACCCAGGGCGCTGGTCGGACGCGGTTGCAAAGCGGCGAGGAGAGACGTCAGCGCGCCCTCGCGTGCGGTGTCGGGCGCGAGTCGCAGATCGACGCGCACGTCGTGGTCGGAAAAGTGCAGGGCGAGATCGACGCGCTCGATCTCCTCGGGGCGGACTGCCGGGAACCCCTTCGGCAGCGGGAGCGTGATGCCCTCGAGTGCGGCCAATTCACCCAGCCGGTCGCTCAGCGCGGCGATCGCATCGCGGGGCGCGACGACGCTGATGTCGCCCGGCAGGTAGTAGCCGCGCGTGGCGGCGGGGCGATACGCCTTCACCGCCGCTTCGCTGCCTGCCACGCAGTAGCGCGCGTCAACCCGTCGAACGCGATGCGTGTCGGTGAGGCTGCCCTTGACCGGGATGAGCGCGAGGATGCCGTTCGGCGTCCGGACGAATGCGAACGGAAGCACGCGATTGACCACGATGCTGTCGGGCAAGCCGGCGCGGATACGCAGCAGCGTGCCGGGAGGCAGTTCCGGAAGGCCGAGTCCCGGCAGCAGCGTGGCGACTTCGTCGAGATGCGGCAGTGCGTGCTTCTGGAGCGCCGACAGATCCGCGAAGCGAACGATCAATTGCGAGTCGCACGGATAGAGCGGCCCCATCGGATCTTCGCGCAGCCCGATGATCGAGGGGCGCGCCGAGTGGTGCTCGTGCTTGCGCACGCGTTTCGCGGCCAGCGAGTCCGGCGGCAACGTCACGCGGCCGACCGCGTTCATGAGCGAGCGGTCGCGCAGTCCGGGGTCCGAACAGGCGGCCAGGAGGACGGCGGAGATCAACAGAAGACGTCGCATCGTCCTCCTCTATCGACCCGGCCCGCGGGACGGCTTGAGCGCTGGAGTACTGCTACTTCGGCTCGAGGCGCGCGAGACGGATGCTCTCGAAGGCGGGTTTCGTGCCCCAGGTCAGGATCCCGAACCCAAATGCGGGCAGCGGGGCGGTGTCCACGCCGTCGAACAGCGGCACGCCGTTGACCGAGATCCACCACTTGCGGCCGATGCGGCGAATCAAGAACGCGTAGGTCGGGGCGGCTTTGACCACGACGCCCTGCTGGATCATGTGCTGGCGGTCGTAGCGGTACCAGGTGCACTTGACCCGCTTGCCGCCGTCCGCCGCGTCGAAAATGAGCGTGTGCCCCGACTGACCGTCGCGCCGGTTCTCGCCATCGATCGTGACCGCCCACTTGCCGGGCGCACGTTCGGCAGACGCTGTGCCGTTGGCTGCCACGACGATTTCCGCCTCGAACGAACGCGCCCGCGGCAGCAGCGGCGACTTGAGCCATGCCATGTTCGCCGGACCGCGCGCCGGCTTGTCGGGATCGACGACGAAGCGCGACCAGCGTCCCGCGCTCCTGGTGGACTTGCCGCGCAGCAACCCGTTTTGCGTGTCGTACTTGCCCACGGTGGTGTTCCAGCGGGCGGAGCGGAAGCTCTTGAAGGAGTCCTCGACCATGGTCGTCTTCTTCTGCGCTCCGGGTTCGTCCGCCGGCACGTGCTTCTCGCGATCCTCCGATGAGATCTCCATTCCGAGAATGGGCTCTCCGTCCACGCGCGTGGCGCGCAGCAGGAAGCCCCATGCGCCGTTGGAGTTGTGCACCTTGAGCAAAACGCGGTTCCAGCCCGCCACGAGATCGGCATCGACGAAGTGGTCGTCGAAACGGAAGCCGTGCTTGCCGGGCTCGCGCTGGAGCAGTTCGCCGTTGACGTAGAGCGAGTGGCCGTCGTCGCTGCCAATCCAGAACCGCGCGCGCACCGGCGCTTCGACGCGCACGTAGGTGAGCGCGAACGCACACGCATGTTCCGGATAGCCGTAGCCCTGCTTGAGCAGGTTGACGTAGCCGGTGTCGGTCACCTTGGCCTGTTTCCAGGTGGCGGTCCGGTGCAGGTAGCGCACTTCTTTCTTGGACAGGTCGATGTGCGTCTCGGGCGGAATCACGACCCACATCGTCTGCTTCCGGGCGTGGAACGGGCCGAGCACGAAGAAGCGATCGAGAATGCCGAGTTTGCGTTTGAGGGCCTCGACGCGGCCGCTTTCGCCATCCTGGATGGCGAGTTGCAGCATGCCGAACATGGCGCGGTTGGCGACGTGGCCGGTCGGGCGCGCGCGCAGCACGCTGCGGAAGCGCTGCTGCGCCTCGAACGGGATGCCGCGCGCCAAAAACGCCTCTCCCTGCTTGACGAGCGACAGCAGTTCGGCCGCTTCCGCGGGCACCAGGGCCTGATCCGCGCGCGAAACCGGCCAACCCCACGCGGCCAGCGTGTCGTACGCCTCGGGGCCGTACTCGACCGCCATGAGGTAGCCGAAGTAGCGCATGAGTTGGTGCTGCCGCTCCGGCCACGAACCGAATTGCGCCTCGCGCATGCGTCGGAAGGTGCGGCGGTAGGGGGTCCAGTCGTAGGGCGCCTCGCCGGGCGGCAGGAAGCTGAACAGGAAACCGGCCGACGGCTTGTACTGCTGGACGTGGTCATAGCGCACGTCGCGGCCCAGGAAGAAGCGCACGAACTGGTCGCGGCAGCCGACGACGAAATTGCGCGCGCGCTGCGTTTCGCCGAGCGAGTCGTAGGTGTAGGCGACCGCGAACTCCGCGACGCCTTCGGTGAAGCCGGGATGCAGCCAGCTGCGTCCGAAGATGTTGTGGCCGAGTTCGTGGTAGTGGAGCGAGCCCGCGATGGGCAGGCGAATGGCACGGTTGCCGATGCGAATGTACTTGCCGCCCGCCGCCGCGAGGCCGCCCGCGAAATCGAACGTCTCCTGGTAGTAGATGGCGATGCGCACGCCGTCGTCGGTGCGTTGCACGCCGGCGAGGTCGGACTGGAAGATGTAGGCGAGGTCGAGTTCGCGCCGCTGCTTCTCCGGGATTGCGCCGATGAAATCCTTCGGCCCGAGGTAGATGAAGTGGCGCGATCGGCACGTCTCAAGCCGCTTGAAGCGCTCGTCGTCGAGCACGGCGCGCGCGGCCATCTTTTCCGCGACGGAGATGTCCGAGGCGGCATGGATTTCCGCCCGCTTGCGCAGCGCGATCGCCGCACTGCGCACGTCCTGATCGAACTCGCCGAACATCATCTCCTGGCAGAGGCGCACGACGATGCGGTACTCGCGCTGTTCGAGCAGTTTCTGCGCCGCCTTGAGCAGGTTCTTGCCCAGCTTCTTGGCGCGCAGAATCTTGGCCACGACCTCCTTGTCCTCGACGGAGGGGTTTTCCGTGAGGTGGCGGATGATGCGCTTGATCTTGTTCTGCTCTTCTTTCGCGCGTTTGTTCTCGGCGCCGACCATCGCGATGATCGCCTTGCGCATGATGATCGCGGCGTGCCGCTTGCCTTGGCCGACGAAGCTGCCGGCGGCGCGGTCGAACACGCGGATTTTTTCCTGCTGAATCAGGATGCCCAGGGCGCGCCGCTCCGCCGTCGAGGGCTCGCGCGGTTCGACCCAACCGACGGCGCGATAGGCGTCCCGCAGGCGCGCCTTGCCTGCGGTGGTGGTTTCCGCACGAATTGCCGCCTCGAAATGATCCAGCGCCCCGGACTTGTCACCGGTCGTAAGTGCTTGTCTGGCCTTGTCTTCCGCCTCTTGGACGGCGGGATCGGGGGCGCAGAGGAGAAGCAGGAGAAGAGCGGTCACAAGGGGATTCTATCGTTCGGCAGGAACTGCCGATAAGTCGCACGTGGAAGACACAGAATCGGACCGCCGGGAGTTTCCTCGCCTGAAGGGCGCGTTTCAGGTGCGATTTGGCGTTTGCGGCGCCCATGGTCAGCAGGTGCCCGGGTTTACCAAGGACATGGGCATTGGCGGAATCCGCTTCTCGGTGCCGGAAACGGACGCTCGGCTAGGGGACCATCTGGCGGTCGAAATCGCCGTTCCCGGCCACGATCAGCCGCTCTATTTTCTCGGAGAGGTGGTGCACCTCACCGAGACCGAGCAAGGCAAGGAACTGGGCCTTCGCTTCGACTTTTTGGGGAAGTCGGACAACTACAAGGCGCTCCTGGCCGACCTGCTCGAAGCGCACGCGACGGCGTAGCCCCTTCCGCGCGGGGCCCGCGGACCCCACAATGCGGGCCGCGATGCCGTATGAAGTCTCCGCTTTCCTCGTCTGTCTTCTGTTGAGCGCGTTTTTCTCGGGATCCGAGACTGCGTTGCTGAGCGCCAACCGCCTTCGCCTCGTCGGGCTTGCCGAGTCCGGGGATGCGCCCGCCAAATCCGTGCTCGACCTCGTGAGCGATCCGAGCCGACTGCTGGCCGGCATTCTGGTCGGGAACAACCTGGTCAACGTGCTGGCGACCGCCCTCGTCACGACCTACTGCACCCAGCGTTTCGGACCGGGCTGGGGCGTCGGTATCGCGACGGTGGTGACCACGGTCATGGTGGTCATCTTCAGCGAGTTCCTGCCCAAGGCGTTCGCGGCCATGCACCCGGTGCGCTGGTCGCGGCGTGCGGTGGGGGCGGTGCGCGTGGCCCTGGTCATGTTGGTCCCCTTGACGCGACCGCTGGAGTGGCTGGCGTATCCGATTCGCCGGCTGATTCCGAGCCAGGGCGATCTGATGGGGTTGGCCGATGTGCGCATCGCGGTTGCCGAAGGGGTCAAGTCGGGGGCCGTCGATTCGACGATGGAGCGCGTGCTGCGCGGCGGGCTCAGCTTCGGCGACAAGACCATCTCCGACATCCTGGTGCCGCGCGTGGATGTGATCAGCGTCGCGCGTGACGCCGACTACGCGCGCTGCCTGGCCACCTTCCGCAAGGACCAGTACTCGCGCCTGTTGGTCGTCGGCGAATCCATCGACGAGGATATCGGCTACCTCGCCGCCAAGGACTTCATCGCCCTGGACGAGGGGCAGCGCGTCGGATGGAACGCGGAGACGATGATGCGCAAGGCGTTGCGCGTGCCCGGCGGCATGGCGCTGCCCGACCTCTTGCTCCGCATGCGACGTGGCGGCGTCCACTTCGCCGTGGTCAAGGACGAGTACGGCGGCACCGCCGGCATCGTCACGCTCGAGGATCTGCTGGAAGAACTGGTGGGCGAGATCCGCGACGAGCACGACGAGGACGAAATCGAACCGGTGCGCGCCATTCGCCCCGGGGTCTGGCTGGTTCGCGGTGACCTGGCGGTGAAGGAGGCGGAAGAGCGCCTCGACTTGACCCTCGAAATCGAGGATTCCCGGACGGTGGGCGGCGCGGTGCCGACGATATTGGGCCGAATTGCCGCCGTGGGCGATGAAGTCAAGCGCCCCGGATGCCGCCTGATAGTGACGAAAGTCGAGGACAACCGGGTTCTCGAACTGCGCATCGTTCGGGAATCGGTTCCCGACGAGAATTCCTGATACTGGGCGCTATACTTCGCGCTTCCATGGGCCCGTAGCTCAGTTGGGAGAGCGCTGCGTTCGCAATGCAGAGGTCGGGAGTT
>CBDURV010000164.1:0-7811 GCA_965369495.1 uncultured bacterium | reverse complement strand
GGTGATGACCCAAAATCGGGGACGTCCCCGAAAACGCCCGCCGGGTCGGCGGGATCTTCAAGGCGGCCGGCCTGCTCTCCGGCACGGTGCTCGTTTCCATGGCCGTCATCGGATGGTGGATATGGAAGGGTCGTCACCGGGACGATTAGGCCCCCGGAGTTCGGCTTTGGGCTTTGAGCTCTGGGCTTTGCGAAACGACTAGGCCATCCTCCTAGACTTGCAAGGTCATGGGGCCTCGGCTGACGAGTTCGCAGCGGTTGGATGATCGAGGCCACCTTGTGATCGGTGCGCCGGGGGTCGATCTGGTCGCGGCGCAGAGCCCAAAGCCCATAGCCCAAAGCCGACGCCGGCACTCATCGCGCTCCGTCTACGACGTTTAGAGCACCATCTTGACGGCTTCGTGGGCGGTTAGGCGTTGGTGGATCTCGTTGCGGTGCTCTTCGTCGCGGACCTGCACGCTCAAGCGCAGCGAGACATACTTGCCTGCGGCGCTGGTGTTGGACGGTTCGAGCGTGTGTTCGAGTTCTTCGACGATTTCCGCGACGAGTTGCCGCATCAGCTTTTCGTGCGTGCCGATGATGCGAAAGCCCCAGTCGCACGGGTATTGGATCTTCGGGTTGTCGGCCATTAGGGTCTGTTTGAGAACTCCATCGTCGGACCGAGACCGCGCGAGCCGCATTGCTGCCGACATCGCTGGCGCGCCGTCAGTGTGCCTCGCGAAGCGGCGCCGACGCCGCTGTATTCAATAGTTCTACCGCAAGGAGGCGCCGAGAAGGTTCCGCCAGAGACACTGCCGCCCGCAGGGCCGCGACGAAGGAGCTGCCCTGCAGCC
This sequence comes from uncultured bacterium, assembly GCA_965369495.1. Classification (GTDB taxonomy): domain Bacteria; phylum Planctomycetota; class PLA2; order PLA2; family PLA2; genus JBCDBY01. The sequence goes on along the minus strand of CBDURV010000164.1, from coordinate 6,979 downwards.
GCAGCCGGTCGAATCCAGATGGGGTTTTCAAGCAGACCCTATTCGACCCAATGCAGCACGTCGCGCACGATCGACCAGCGCCGCGGCTTGCCTTCGAGTTTCTCGCCCAGCACCCAGTGGCGGTAGAGGAGATCGATCGTGCCGTCGTTGCGCTTGAGGTTGACCCACGTCGAGACCAGCGCCTCCAGCTTCGGATCGTCGGGTTGGATCGCGATGATCAACGGCAGCCTCGCGACCATGCCCTGCGGGACGATCACGGAGAAGTCCGGGTCCTTCATCGAGAGCACGGCGCCGATCTCGGCGGCGCAGAGGAACGCGTCCGCCTCGTCTCCCTCGCCACCCATGAAGGCCTCGGCGGAGTTGAATTCGACCAGCTTCGCCAAGGGCAACTTGTACTGGTTGGCGCGCGCGAAGTAGGAGCCGGAAACGTGTCCGAGACGCAAGCTCGTCATGGCGCGGACCAACGGCGCCGTGGCGAACTCATTCACCCTGTGATCCGGAACGAGGAACGCGAGGTGCAGATCCAGGTAGCGATTGGACTGGTGCCAGGTATCGAGGTGGTCGATCGTCGACGGAATCGCACCCACGCCGAGATCGCACCAGTCGTTTTCGCCCGCGGTGCGCCCTTCGTCTCTCTGCACCGGCACGAGTCGCAGCGTGGCGTCCAACTCGGCAGCCAACCGCTGAATGAGATCGATGTCGAGACCGACCAGATCGTCACTGTCGTTCTCGTAGCAGAACGGCGCGTGTTGGGGCCGATAGCCGACGCGCAGTTCCCCGGTTCGCCGAATGCGCGCTAGACGCGACTCGCCATCCAGCCGCGGGTTGGGATTCGGCCCGCCCACTTCGTCCACCACGATCGTCGTGAGCGTGTCGTTCGTCAGCTGCATGGTGTCCACGCGTGATGCCGAACCCGGCGCGCCCGCCAGGCTCTGCTTGACGAGATATCCGTTGAGCATCACGACCGCGGCGCCAATGGCGATCGTGTAGGCCAGCCAGATGCCGATGCGATCCGGTCGCAGCTTTGCCCACCCCTGGTTCCACGCCGAGGCGATGAGCGTGAACGCGGAGAGGTGCATCGCGCCCAGCACGTCGCCGAGTCGTGCGCACCAGATGCCCGCAACCAAGAAGAGCGGGAAGAGATCCAGGGGCAGCTTGAAGAGATCGAGCAGGAACGGAATCGCGGCGACCGGGCTGCCGAAGAAGGTCAGCAGGCCGATCGAAAGCAGGCTCGGATACTCGGCGTAGCCCAGCGGGCGGCCCACGTACCACGCGGCGAACGGGATAAACAGCAGGCTCAGGACCTTGCCTGCGTTGGGAAAGGGATACGCGAGCGGAACGAAGACATCCGCGGTGAGACGCGCCTCCTCCTCCTCGACTCCCTGTTCCACCAGCAGCGCGCGCACCGATTCAATCACCATCGGCAGTACGGCGAAGAGCTTGCCGGTGGCGAACGCGGTGAGGCCCGCCTCTTTGTAGCCCGAAAGCAGTTGGCGGAACCGGAACGGTGTCACCGCCGCCACGAACCCTGGAATGGCTACGAACGTGAGGAAGACGACGGCCAACGTGTAGGTGAAGATGTACCCGGCGAGGCGCGTCATCTCCTCGGGGACGAGTGTTCCGGCAGCGGCGGCCGCGAGCGCGAACGTGCCCCAGGGCGAGAACGAGACCACGGCGTTGGAGAGGCGGCCGAGGGTTTCCGCGACGACATCAAGCGGGGTGAGCAGCACATCCTTGCGTGGCACCAGGATCAGCGCGATACCGGTCAGGATGCTGAAGAGCACCGCCGCCGGAACGACGTTGTCGGCGAGGGACGCGAACGGATTCGTCGGCAGATAGAGCGAGAGAAAGTCGAACTCCTTGGGCGATTCGACGAGGCTGGCGGAGAAGAAATTGCCCGACTTCCAATCCGGCAGGGACTGCGGGAAGACGACGACCGCCACCAGTGAGATTGCCCAGAGCGCCAGCAGGATCAGCCCCGCCCGGCCACCGAGGCGCTTGGCGGCGTCGATCGTGAGGCCGCCAATCTTGCCGATCAGCGAGACGACCACATAGGGCAGCACCGTCATCTGGAGCAGCCCGACGTAGATCTTGCCGGCCACGTCGAAGGGGGCGACCAGATCGCCGAGGAAGATCCCGACGACGATGCCCGCCAGCACGCCGATCAGGATCTTCGATCCCATCGTCAGCTTTCGCCGCTCCGGTTGAATTTCGTCCGCCACTGCTTCCGTCTCCTCGCTGGGCCAAGCGTACTCAATTCATCCCTGCTTGCGCGAGGGGGGCGATTCGGGTTAGACAACACGCGTGCGCGCGTTCTTTGCCGTGTTTTTATTCGCGACCGCCGCGTGGGCGGATACTTCGCTCGATGCGGAGGTGGAGCGCTATCTGGCCGAAACCGAGACGCCGACGATTCCGTTGCGCATGTACTGGAAGCATGCCCCACGCGCCGAGAGCGAGGACGAGGCGATCCAATTCCACTTCCGTGGCCGCGTGCTCTTCGACACGTACGGCGCGGGATCGAGTGACTACGCCGCGAATCTGACCGAGAACGCCACCTACTTTCGTCAGGTGCGCTTCGGATTCGACGGCAGCTTTGCCCGCAACGGGCTCTTCGGCCTCGAGATCGAATTTTCCAACGGCACGCCGCGCCTGCGCGACGTCTATGTGGGCGTTCGCAATCTGCCCGGGCTGGGCGCGTTCCAGGCGGGCCACATGCGCCACGCATTCGGCCTCGATGCGATGACGCCGATTCCCTTCCACACCTTCATGGAGCGCGCGCCGTCCACGCGGGCGTTCCGGACCGGGCGCGATCTCGGTCTGCGCTTTCACAACTCCCATTTCGATGATCACCTCACGTGGGTTGCCGGGGTCTACGCGCTGACCGACTCGACCGCCGTCGCCGCCGACCCCGGACACGCGGCTACGTTCCGCGTTGCCGGCATCCCGGCGAGCAATTGGGACGAGGCGCGCGCAATCCAGATCGGGTTCGGTTTCGACTACGAGGTTCCGAACGACGGCACCGTGAAGTACAGGTCCCGCCCGGGGCCGAACCAGGGGCCGCACTTCATCGATACCGGCGACGTGGACGCCGATGCCGAGATGCGCCTCGCGCTCTCCTTCGCGGTCAACCTGGACTCGTTCGTTCTGCAGGTGGAGGGGTACCACGTGGTGGTTTTCAACGACGCCGGCGACCCGGCGCTGAACGGCGCGTACGTGCATGCGGTCTGGTGGATCACGGGCGAGCGGCCCGCCTACGTGCGGTGGTGGGGTATCTGGGGACGTACGATTCCGATGCGCAACCTCGGCGACGGCGGCGGGACAGGCGCGTGGATGGTGGGCCTGCGCTACGACTGGACCGACCTGAACGACGGTGTCGTGCAAGGTGGCGAGATGCAGACTCTGACGGCGGGGCTCACGTGGATGTGGAATCCGAATAGCCGCGTCGTTCTCAACGGCGTCTATGCGGACGTGGCGAGCGGACCGTTCGGCCCCGGCGACGTCTACTACGTCTCGCTCCGGTTTCAGGTGGATTACTGATCGGGCCAAGCTTCATTGTGACCGTAGACTGACCGCATGGCGACGAAGACGGCGATGTTTGGGGCGGGATGCTTTTGGGGCGTGGAAGCGGAATTCCGCCGCGTCGAGGGCGTGACGGTCACCGAAGTCGGATACGCCGGTGGCAACAAGGTGCCGACGACCTATCAGGAGGTCTGCGGCGGTCGTACGGGCCACGCCGAGGTGGTGCGCTTCGCATACGACCCCGAGCGGGTCGCCTACGACGACCTGCTCGCGATCTTCTTCACGATCCACGATCCCACCCAACTCAATCGTCAGGGGTCGGATGTCGGCTCGCAGTACCGGTCCGCCATCTTCTGCTTCGACGCGGACCAGGAGCAAGCGGCGCGTGCGGCCAAGAAGCGCCTCGGCGAATTGGCCGTGACCGAGATCAAGATGATCACGAGCTTCGTGAAGGCGGAGGAGTACCACCAGCAGTACCTCGCCAAGCGTGGGCAGATCGCGTGTGCGTCGACGATCCGGCAATAGTGCCGCAGCGCTGGATTCCCCCGGATCGCCTGACGACGCGCGGAACCGCTCGCTGCGTTTCGTGCGTTGTGGGTGATGGGTTGTGAGTTGTGAGTTGTGCGTCGCTACCAGGCCATCCGCCTGCGCTTGACTGCCGAGGGGCAGCGCGGGTTTTCTGGAGCGGCGCGACGATTGTTCGACGCCCAACGGCGGATGATGTGCGGTGCGTCGGTCTGGTCGCGGCGCAAAACCCATCACCCACAACCCGATACCGACCTTTCGGACCGGGCGCTACCACCAGATCCGCCGCCATCTGGCGCACCTCGCGCACCACGTCATCGGCGACACGATGCACGGCAAGGGGCGCATCAACAACACGCTGCGCGAACGCTACGGCCTGCCGCGCCTCTGCCTGCATGCGGCGCGGTTGGAGTGCGCGCACCCGAGCGCCGGCCGCCTCGAAGTCCGCGCGCCGCTCGCTCCCGACCTGGTCGCCTTTTTTTGCCGGCTTCCCGGGTGCTCCGACAGCCTACTTGCTGGCCTTGTCTAGCTCGGCGAGGTGCTCGTGCAGGATGCGTCGCAGTTCGCGCGCTCCCGCCGGCTTGTGCTCCGTGCTGTGGCCCGATTGGATGATCAGTTCCGACTCCGAGTAGTCGAGGTGCGAACTCCAGTAGGGCACGAGGCCGTCGGACCCGCCCTTTTTGCCCGCCTCGTGCTCGTCGCCAATGATCGAATTCACGACGACTCCCTTGGCGGGGCGCAGGTCCGTCAACGCCTCCATGACAGGGTTATGAGGCGCCAGCGACTGCGCAACGGTGAAGCGCTTGTAGCGCATGTCCTTCTGAATGAACTTGTGTATCGCGTGCTCGGGGCCGAGCAGATCCTTGGGCAGGTGGATCAGGCCGCTGGCCCATTTCATGAACCCGGTGGCCGCTTCCGGCGCGCCGCGGTGCGGGCAGGAGAAGTAGACGACGCGCTTGAACCACGGCAGGTTGTTGAAGATCAACATGTCGCGCAGGTGCTGGCGGTACTCTTCCTTGACGGGCAGTTTCTCCGGCGGCACCGTGAACATCGTGTCCCAGAGCTTGTTGCCGCTGTCCGTAACCAGTGTGCTGCTCAGGATGCCCCCGAGCGAGTGCGCAACGATGACCGAATCGGTGGCCTGCTTGAGGCGGCTCTTGGCGCCCAGCAGGTCGTGCGCCTCGTCGAGGGCCTTGCGCAGATCGACGGCGGAGGAAAGGGCGGGGGCGCCCGTGGGGTAGAACCAGAACGCGAACTGGAACCGTGTGCGGATCTTCTCGTCGGCCAGCAACTGGTTGTAGAGCGGCACCCACGTCTCGGGCCCCGATGCGAGTCCATGCACGAAGATCACCATGATCCGATCCGGGTTGTAGGGCTGGAACATGAACAACCCGGACTGCGCCGTGTACTCGTTCACATGCAGCAGCGCGCTCAGCCCGGAGGGAGTCCCGCGTTTCTCGACGATGGCCGCGAGCGGAGTGGTGTAGTCCATTTCGAGTGGCACCGTCCGCCCGGCGATGGACAGTTCGACGGTCTGCATGGGATCGAAGATGTCGAACGCCGCCTTACTGGGCGTTTCGTCGAGGATCGATGCGTCGTCCGGCAGGCGCAGCACGATCGTTGCCGGGAACGCGACCTCCTTCGGCAGATAGTGGTACTTCGCGTGATGGTCCTGCGCCCTCGTGGCGCCGTCCCACGCTCGTTTCATGAGGCACGGAACCCCGATGCCGGTTCGCGTTTCCGGCGGCTCAAGACCGCTCACGTGCATGTCGTCCGCGATGAGCAACTCGGAGAACTCATGGGGCTCCCACGCGAGGTCGTTTGTTCCAATCCGCGCGGTCGTGCTGCCGGTGTACCAGCTAACGTTCCAATCCTTCGTGTCAATCTTCGTGACATCCTTGTAGTGCCGCAGGAGATCGGCGAGGGCGGTGTTGTACATGTCGCACGCCCAGCGGAAGCGCCCGTCGAACGGCTGCGGCTCGGGCTCGAGTTGCGGATCAAAGAGGTAGGCGTACGAATAGCGAACGGCCGTCGCGAGCGCTTTTCGGTCGGTGACGTTGACGCGCCGCGTCTGCAGGTAGGCCAACTCCGAGATGGCGGCCGCCAGTTTCCGATCTTTCGTCGTCCGTATCTCCTTGTCGAGCCGTCGAATCGCTCCAACGGGATCGTGGCGGTAGTCGGTGATGCCGCGGCGAGCGAGGATGCCGCGCGTCGCAATACTGACATCATCGGTGTCCAGGACGCTGAGCCGCTCTTGCTTGGCGCGCTCTCCGGGTGAGACCTGCTCGACCCCGATGCCTTGGCAGGCGGGAGCGAGCAGGATGAGCAGCGCGAGTAGGGTCAGGTGGATCTTCATGATTACCGCCGTAGATGGCCGGAAAATTGGGCGAACGGGCGCTTCCCAGCGCTCCGCAGCGTGCATACTACGGATTCTGCGGTGGGGGCGAAGCTGTTAGATTAGACAGGTGGTCATGGGTGGAAGGTGCGCGGTTATCGCTGCAATCGGTCTCGTCGCGTCGTTGGCTGCCGCAGACGGCAAGGCGCTCGGTGAAGCGCGCCGTTTGATGTCCTCGCAGCGCCCCGGCGACCGTGCCCTGGCGGTCCAGAAGCTGCGCTCGCTTGACAGCCGCGAAGGACTGCGCGTGCTCGCATCGGGCATTCGGCATACGCTTGAGGACATCGAGCGGCTCGGCTCTCGGCTCGACAAGCTCGATGACCTCTACGGTCCCGTCGCCGAGAAGCTCCGCCGCTACGATGCGCGGGGAGACATCGCCGCCTACAACCGGCTCCTGCCACGCCGCAACAAGATCGTGCGCGAGTACAACGAGGTGGCGCCGCGCGTTCGGGCGCTGTTCAAGATCATTCCGCCCGCGCTGCGGGTCATTCTCGCCTATCGCAATCCTGCCTCGCGGGAGGCGGTCGATAAGGGGGCCCG
>CBDURV010000163.1:0-7822 GCA_965369495.1 uncultured bacterium | reverse complement strand
AGCCAGTCGGAGTTGCGGGAGCTTCTGATCCGTCATCTGGTCGCCCGAACCGGCGACGCCGATGCGTTGCTGGCCGCGCTTTCCGTGTTGGGCCGCGCGCAGGCCGATCCCAGCGTGCTCGAATTGGCCGAGGCGGTCCACGCCGCGCAACTCCCGCAGCTCGATTCGCTTTCGGTCCAGCTTGAAAGGCAGCTCTTGCGCATGGCGTCGCGGGCGCGCGTGCTGCGCACGAGTGGCCGGCATTGGACGCCTGCGATGGATCTCGAACTCGGTGCGCTCGTGGTTGCGCATGGTGGACAGCCCTCCCGCACGGCGCTGCTGTCCACGATCGAGAAGCTCGCCCAACTGCGGCGCGATCTCGCCTTCGCACAGGCGCATGCGGGCGAGTTCGGGGCGAGCATCGCCGCCATCGAGGCGAGCTATCGCTCCGCGCTGCAGGCCGCCGGCGACAAGCCGCTGCCGTGGGGCCTGTTCGAATTGGGCGCTACGGAAACGGCGCGCGACGCGGCCGATCTCTTCGTCGCCGAACCGGACGCCGACAAGCGCCGCGCCATTTTTGCCGATGTGCTTGCGCTGCCGGATCATCGGCTCGCGCACGCACTGCAGGCGCTGCACCCGGACGAAGTGCTGCGCGTAGCGCTGGCCTTGACGCTGCGCTCCGGTGTCGAGGCGAGTTCCGCCGACCTCGTTGTCCGCGCCTGGCTCGACGAGCACGAGCGGTTCGAGGGCCGTGTCGTGAGTGGCGTGGAGTCGATTCAGGCCGAGTACGGCATGGAACTCGTCGCGGTGCATGCCGATCTCGATCCTTCGTCGGAAGCGGCCCCGGTCGTCGCACCCCCGATCGATGTGGCCGCGTTCCGCAGGCGCTGGAAAATCGAGCCGCCGCGCAAGCCTGCTCCGGTTGCGGCGCCTCGCGCTCCTGCTCCCGCCCCCGCACCCAGTGTTGCTCCCGCCCCCGCACCCAGTGTTGCTCCCGCCCCCGCACCCCCTTCCAAACCCACCGAACCCGCTGCGCCTTCGGTCTGGGACGAGCACATTCAGCCCTTCCTGACGGAGAACTGGCACTTCGCGATCGGCGCGCTGATGGTGGTCGTGGGCTCGTCGTTGTTTGCGTTTTTCACGTGGGATCGGCACTGGCTCGTCCGCTACACGGTGCTGCCGGCGCTGCTGGGAACGTTCACGGCGACACTGGCGGGTCTGGGCGGTTGGCTCGAACGGCGCGACGACACGCTGCGCGGTACGGCGGCGGTGCTGCGTGGCGCGGCGATCGGTCTGCTGCCAATCAACTTCATGACGGTGGCGCTGCTCGCCGCCGATCCGACACTGGAGCATCCGCTGCTCGTCGTGCCACTTGTCGCGGGGCTGTATGTCGTCGCGGCGGGCTGGGGTCTGCGGCGCTGGTGCGAGAGCGTGCTGCCCGGCCTCGGCACGCTCTTGGGCGGCACGCTGCTGGCGCTCTGTTGCCTGGTCGTGCTGCGGCCGATTGCGATGACGTTCGCGGTGGGCGAGCAGCCGCTGCGCATCATTCTGGCTGCGGGCTTCTACCTCGGGTTCGCCACGGTTGCGGTCGCCGTGCTCGGGTTCACGAAGCGCTTGCTGACACCGCAAGTCGCGCGCGACAAGCGTGTGGCATGGTTCTTCGGCGCCACGCTGGTGATCACGCTGCTGCAGGTGTTCGTCTGGGTGCACGCGTCGATGGGGCACCTGCCGCGCGTCTTCACCTACGCGCCGATGGTGATCGGGGCGGGCGCGCTGCTGCTGCACGTCGAGCGGCGCGCGCTGCACCTGGTGGGCGCCGATGGCCGACTCGAGGCGGAATCCTTCCTCGGCTTCGCGCTCATCCTGCTGGGGCTGCTGATGGCGCAGATGCATCCGGTCGTGCGCGTGCTCGGCTTCGCCATGGCGGGCACCGTCTGGCTCTGGCAGGCGCCCCCGCGCCGCCACCCGTTGCACGCGTGGATCGGGCTGACGCTGCTTGCGCTCGCCGGTGCGTCGGTGGGGCTGTTGCATGGGTTTCCCGCTGAAGCGCGACCGTGGCTGGGCGTGGTGATCGCGTTCGCGGCCGCCGCCGGTGCGCGTCTGTTCGCCGGGCGCGGTCGCGCGCTACTGGCTGCCACGGCGCACGAACTGCAGGTGGCGGTACTGGTGCTCACCGTTCCCGTCGCGGTGCTCGGCCAGTGGCACGACGGGTCGCAACCGCTGGGAACCGCGGCGGTGTTGCTCCTGGTGTCGGCGGCGCTCGCCTGGCGCGCGCACCGCGAACAGCGCCAGCGTTGGCTGCTGACCTCCTGCGTCGTCGTCGCCATGGCGCTGCCCTACCTCGGCTGCGTCGATCTCGAAGGCCGCTCGCTGCACGGCAACACGATGGTCTTCGGACTCGCGGTGCTGTCGCTGCTCTGGATCGCCATCGACCGCGTACTGCCGTCGCCGCTCACGCGCCGCGCGCGCTCCACCGTGCTCTGGTTCTACGGCGCGCTGGCGGTGGCGGGCATGGTGCTGCGCGTTTTCATCGAGCGCGGCACGCCCGGTGACCTGCTCTGGTACCGCGCGCTGATGGACCACGCCGGTCCGCTGCTGGCCGCGTTCGCGCTCGTCTTCGCCGCCTACTGGTCGCGGTCGCTCGTGCCGGGCGCGATGGCGGCCACGATCCTGGTGCTGCTCTTCCCCGAATTGCGCAGCCACTATCGCGCCACGTTCGACCGCGTCGGCTGGGGCACCGGCATGGGCAGCGCGGTGAGCGGCGTCGTGCTGATCGCCAGCTGTTTTTTCCTGCGGTGTTGGCCGCGCCTGCGTGCGCTTTCGGCGGGCGACAGGTTCCTAGGCACACGGCTAGGCACGCAGTCCTTCCCGTTGCAACGCCGCGACTACACGCTCTTCACATGGCCGCTGGTGGCGTCGGCGATCTTCCTCTTCGCCAAGATCCTTACAGTCGTGCTCGCCAACACCTACGCCGCCGGCATGGTCTGGCGGGCGTCTGCCGCGCAGTGTCTCGCGGGCGGTGGCTGGCTGCTGCTCGCCGCCTACGGCCGAAGCTATCCCGCCGCCAAGCAGGCCGTGCGCGTCGCGTTCCTGCAGATTCTCGTGGGCGTGGCGACCTGGAACCTGGTCGTGGCGCGTTCGGAGGCGCCCTCCCAGGCGCTGCTGATCTACCTCGCGGTCATTCAGGCACAGTTTGTTCTCGCGAGCCGCGGTCCCGCATGGATGCGCGCGCTGTTGGCGGAGCCGGCGCGCCTGCTGTTGCGCAACACGAGCCTGGTGCTCGCGCCGATCTTCGTGCTGGTGCTGGCCGGGTTTCCGGAATCGAACGCGCGTTACCTGATGGCGCTGTTCCTTGCCGGCCAACTCGTCTGGCACGGCGTGACGACGCGCCGTGCGCAATTCGGTTTCCTGCTCTTCCCGCTGGTCTGGTTCGGCGTGCTGCGACTGTCGATGCCGAGCGATTGGCTCGATACGGGTGACGCCGCGATGCACCACCTCGCCGCCGTGACGGGCATGTTCGTGCTCGCCCTGCAGGCGCTGCAGCTGGTCACGGACAGTCGCCCGCGCTGGTACGCGATCGTGCGCCCCCTCGCGCGTCCGGCGCAGGGTTGGTCCGCGCTCGTTGTCTCTGGCGCCGCGGCTGTGATCTTCACCTACACGCTTCAGATCGACTCGCACCACGTCGCTTCGGTGGCGTTCATCGCGGCCGCCGCGTTCGCCACGGCGCGCGCGAACCGCTCCGGCCTCTACGTCCTGGTTGGCGCGGCACTTTGCTATGCGTTGGTCTGCATGCCGGCGCTGCGGGGAATCTCGGGCCTCGAGACACGCATGATGGAGGCGCTGGTGCCGTGGCGTTGGTCGCTCTTCGGCCTTGCGTTGGGTTTGGGGGGGCTCGGGGGGCAGCGCCTGTTTGCGCGCGCGCCGCTGCTTGTGGCCGGGCCGCATCCGGTCCCGTTCGACGGTTTGCCGGCTCGCATCTGGATCTTTGGCGCGGCCGGCGCCGTGGCTGCGAGTGCGGCGCTGATGCACGCGTTTCGACCGGAGTGGCAGCAGGATCCGGCGCAACTCGTCGCCCCCTACATGGCGGCCGCGACCTTTGCGCTCGCCGCGCTGGGCCTGCGTCGCACCCGAGCGTTGTTCGGCAGTGCGGCGCTCTTCGCCCTCGGCAATGTGCAGTGCATCGACGTACTCGCCGGCCCGTGGCTGCACGATCACGGCGTTTCGCAGATCCAGGTCGTCTGCATCGGTATCTCGATTACCACGGTGACCGCCATCCTGGTCCACCGTTGGACGCGCCGGCCGTCGCTGATCGCGGCCGCCGATCGCACCGCCGCGTTCACGGCCGGGTTCGTGCTGGTGCTGCTGGCGGCGCAGTATCTGGCCGAGTCGAACGTCGCCGCCATGACGACGGAACGCCTGCTGGTCTCCGGCGCGCTCGCCTTCGCGGCGGCGCAGGCCTTCCGCGAACTCGCACGGCGCCCACGCGGCGAGCGACCGTTCCCCGTCGTCGCCGCCGAACCCGCCTATCACCTCGGCCTCACGGTCACGCTCTGGTGTCTCGCGCTGCTGTTTCCGCCGCTGCGGGATCCGTCCGCGACACTCGTGGCGCTGAGTGTTCCGTTCTTCTTTCTGCTCTATCGTGCGGAGCGGGAGTGGCGCGCCCTGTCTGCAACCGCCGACCGCTATCGCCGCTCGGCAATGGTGCTCGGCCTGCTGCTGATCGGCCTGATCGCGTTGCGCAGCGTGTTTCAGATCGTGCTCTTTCCCGGCACGCCGGTGCTGACCGACCACTACCACCACAACTCCGTGCTGTTGATGCTGCTCGGACTCGGCCTCGTGCGGTTGCGTGCGTTGGGCGGCGGCTACTGGGTCGCGTTTTATGGCGGTCTCGCCGTCATCGTCGGCAGCTACTTCGCCGTGACCGCGTTCCCCGGCCTGTCGCCCTTCGAGCATCCCGTCGGCGCGGGTTGGGCGCTCATCGCGGTCGGCCACTTCTGGACGCTGCTGAGTGCCGAGCGTTCGCCGTTGCGCGCGGGCATGCAGACGCTGGGCGGCATCGACGACGACACGTGGCACCAGATGCGAACCGGTTGGGGCTATGTCGTGCTGGCCGCGACGCAACTGCCCATGCTGCTCGCGCTGCACGGCGGCGCCGACACGCTGCAACTCGCGCCGCTGTTGGCCGGTTCCGCGTCCATCGTGGCGCACCACGGCCTGCGCCGCCGCTCGCGCGTCTATCTCATGGCGGCGGGTGCGGAACTGCTCTTCGCCCTGCACCTCGACTTCTTCGTGCCGAGTTACGTGCCGCGCCGCTGGGTCGTCTGGATCGTGCTCGGCCTCTGGAGTGTCCTGCTCATGGCGCGACGAATGCCGCGTCAAGCCGCCTATGCGACCGCGGCGCTGGTGCTGGGGCATGTGCTCTACCACGGCCCGTCGTCCAGCATTGGTCTCGCTGCGTTCGCCGCCGGAACCGTGTTGTTGCTTTTGACGCCGCAGCGCGAGGTGCGTTGGAACGGGTTGACGGCGGGTGTGCTGCTGGCGCCGACGTGGCTGGCGTACTTCGGCGCGCTGCATGTCGGCTACGCGTATCTCGCTGCGTGGCCGATCGTGATGGCGGCGGCGACCGTCCTGCTGACCGGAGCGCTGGCGGAGTGGATGCGTCGCGGGGCTGCGGTGGAGGAGCGGCCCGTGCTCTACGGGTGCGTGGCGTCGCTGCTGTCGCAGGACGGCGCGCGCGTGCGTACGGCCGCCGTCTACACCGCCTTCGGCATGGCAAGCGCGGTCTTCGGACTGCACTACGGCGCGCCCTACGAGACGCGCACGATCTACACGCTGTGCGCCGTCTTCGCCGCTTGCGTCGCCGGCTTCCGGCTCGAAGGCGTCGAACGCCACGCGATGCTGCCGTATTTCCTGATGCAGTTCTCCGGGCTCGCGTTCTTCGCGGTGATCCGGCGGCAACTCATCCTGACGACCGACTTCTGGACGCCCGAGTACGACGTCTGGGCAGCGTGTACGACCTCGGTGATCTTCGCTGGCGCCAAGGAAGTCTTCGACCTGCGGCCGCGCGAGGCACGCGTACCGGTCACGACCGCGCTCTTCGTCTTGCCGGTCGTGGCGATGATCTGGACCGTCATGCACGGGCTTGGCACCAACGTCGCGCTGCTCGTGGTCGGCCTGCACAGCCTCGTGTATGCGTTCCTGGGCAAGGACGACCGCGAGTCGCCCTACAACCTCGTCGCGGTGGCGGGCTTTGTCGGCTTCGTATTGCTGACCTTCTGGAGCAAGCTGGAACTGCGCAGCGTGCAGGCCTACGCGGTGCCGGTTGCGATCGGCATGCTGGTTCTGGTGCAGTTGTTCCGCGCACGGCTGAGCACGCAACTCGTCACGCAGGTGCGAGTCGTCGCGGCCTTCGCCATCGTCGGCACGTCGGCGGGCGAGGCGCTACTGGACGACCGCTACCCGATCGGCTTCCACGTGTCGCTGCTGCTGCTGGCGGTCGCCACCATGGTGATCGGCAGCTTCCTGCGCGTGCGTGTCTATCTCATTGCCGGCGCGGCGGGCGTGCTGGTCGCGCTGGCGTCGATCACCTACCGCGGCCTCGCCGGTCTCGAACGCGCCACCCAGATGAGCGCGATCGGCCTGCTGGTGCTTGTCGTCGGCGCGGCCCTCGTCGGCGGCGCCACCTACTACAAGACGCACCGCGACACCGCCCTCGCCACGATCGAAAAGTGGCGCCACCGTTTTGGGGAGTGGGATTAGCTGTCCCGACGGACACGGGAGAGCCCTTCGAAAGAGCCCTCCCGGATATCCCAGACTGTGGTGCGGAGCCGAGAGGCTGTTGTGGCGACGCCCGCTGGGCCATCAGTCGGCCATGAGTCGGCCCAACAGCGCGGCATCGTTGTTCACGACACCCTGAAACTTCACCCAGACGGTCATCGTGTCGCCGCCGACCAGATCACCATTCGACAGGCGGAACGAATGCGTCGTGTTGTCGATCTCGACGGCGAACGGGTTCGAGGCGTCCTCAACGGTTACCGATTCGATCATCGGCACACCGCTTCCCACGATGCGGAACCAGCCTCGGCGAACGGGCTCGGGCGCTCCTGCAGGGTTCTTGATGAAGAACACGGTTCCGTTCTGCTGCACCGGGACGCTCAACGAGAAAATCGAACCGGCCCCGCCGCTGTCCTCGCCAGCCATTCCGAAGTGCTCTTTCACGCCCGCCGCGTTGGCCTTGGCGAAGCTTGTCGTAATGTGAATGCGAACGAAATCTTTGTTGGTTGTCGCGCTGACTACGATCTTCGCGCCCTTGGTTACACCGCCGTTTCCGGGAATGGACTGGTCGATGCACGGATTGAGGTCGATCTTCGCCTGGGTTGTTTGCCCGGCTACAACATAGTTCGCTGGCGCACCGTTGTTGTTTCCGGACGTTGTCCGTTGCACGCTTACACCGGCAATCTTGTTGTTTGCGTCGGCCGGGATCTTATTCCCTTTGGTGTCTTCGAGCGTAATGACCAAGTCGCAGATCGGCTTCTTGTGGTCGTTGATCGACAAGACTTCGTAGGTGTTGGCGACCGGCTGGCCGTTCGCCGCGGTTCCGAGCTTCACGCTCTCGAAAGTAGGCTTTCTTCCGTCGAAGTTTGCGGATCCGGCCGTGATGTTTGTCGCGAACACGACCGCAACGATGCACAGTGCAGCGACGGCGACCTGAAGAAGGGTTCGTCTGATTCTCATTAACTACTCCAGTTCTGTCCGGTCACCCTAACACCACAGATGTTAATTTATAGGCCAGCGAGACGAAGTCAACCGCGTGAGGTTTTCTATGGTCGTTCGAATGGCGCGC
>CBDURV010000162.1:0-7842 GCA_965369495.1 uncultured bacterium | reverse complement strand
GGCGAGGATCTGCTGCTCGACCCGCTTGCGGACTTCGACCTCGCGCCGCTCGGCGCCGTGCTGGGCGATCCCAAGCGCACGGTCATCTTCCACGCGGCGGAAAACGACATCATCCAGTTGAACCACGAGCTGGGTTGGCGCATGGGTCACCTGTTCGATACGCAGATCGCCTCGTTCGTACTGGGCGAACCGCCCTACTCGCTCGCCGGCGTGCTCGAGTCGCGCTTCGGCGTCAAACTCGACAAGAGCCAGCAGCGCAGCGACTGGAGCCGACGGCCGCTCAGCAAGGAGCAACTCACCTACGCGTCCGAGGACACTGCCCACCTGATCGAGCTTTACGAACTGCTGCGCGGCAGCGCGGAAGCGGCCGGACGTATGGAAGAGATCGATGCGGAGTGCACGCGCATCGCCAACCGCGAGTGGGAACCCACGCCGTTCGACCCCGATGGATTCTGGCGCATGAAGGCGTCGCGCACCCTCGATCCGTGGGGCCTGCGAATCCTGCGCGGCCTCTACCTGCTACGCCACGAGGAGGCCGACCGTCTCAACCGCGCCCCCTACCGCATCGCCAACGACTCGGTCCTCGTCACCATCGCAGTCGAGCGCGCCACGCGCCCCGGCCGCGGCATTCCGGAGCGCTTCTGGGGACGCTACGGCAAACGTATCGCCGGCATCGTGCGCAGCACGGAGAACGAGCCGGCGCTCAAGAAGCCGCGCTCCACCGCGACGCGCGCCGCCCCGGACACGCCCGAAACCAAGGAACGCTACGAGAAATTGCGCGCTTGGCGCCGGGGCGCGGCGGAAAAGCGCGGCGTCGAGTCGTGGGTAGTGGCGCGCAACGACCTCCTGATGCGCATCGCGCGCGCCGCCCCGACGTCCGCCGAGGATCTGACCGCCCTGCTCGAACCGTTCCGCGACCGGGAGTACGGCGAAGCGATGCTGGCCGCACTCCTTGCATAGAGGGCGCCTCGGGCCGAGAATGGGTCTCAACTAGGAGACCGATTCATGGCTTACGAACTACCCCAACTTCCCTATTCCTACGACGCGCTCGAGCCGCATATCGACGCGCGCACGATGGAAATCCACCATTCCAAGCACCACGCCGCGTACATCGCCAAGGCGAACGCCGCGCTGGAGGGCCACGCCGCCCTGGGCGAGCAGAGCATCGACGCGCTCGTCAGCAACCTCGGCGAAGTCCCGGAAGACATCCGCGGCGCCATTCGCAACAACGGTGGCGGCCACGCCAACCACTCGCTGTTCTGGTCCATCATGGGCCCCGCAGGGTCCGCCGGAGTTGGTGGCGAGCCCACCGGCGCGCTGGCCGACAAGATCAAGTCGAGCTTCGGCAGCTTCGACACCTTCAAGGAGCAGTTCGCCAGCGCCGCCGCCACCCGCTTCGGCAGCGGCTGGGCTTGGCTCTCGCTCAAGGACGACGGTTCGCTGATCGTCACCTCGACCGCCAACCAGGACACGCCGCTCATGGACGGCATGACGCCGGTGCTCGGACTCGATGTCTGGGAGCACGCCTACTACCTCAACTACCAGAACCGCCGCCCCGACTACGTGGCCGCCTTCTGGAACGTGGTTGACTGGGACGCAGTCGCCGCCCGCTACACGACCGCTGTCGGCTAGGAGTCTGTCCGGGTGTTGACCGTCGGACCGAAGCCGAGCGAGACCTTGCTGGACGAGTCGGGCCGAGGATGGCGTATTCAATGAAGTTTACGTGGACGAGGCCCGGCGAAGCTCCAGCGATGTCGCAGCCGGCTGAATCCAGGTGAACACTCGGACAGGCTCCTCAATGTCCATCCACGCCCGCGTCCTCGGTGTTGCTCAGGACGCGGGCGTTCCTCATATCGGCTGCAGTTGCGAGCGCTGCGAGCGCTTCCGCGACGCGCCGCTGCTGCCCGCCTGCCTCGGCCTTGTCGGCAGCGAAGCGACCTATCTCTGCGACGCCACACCGGCCATCGCCGAGCAGACGCGCGCCCTTCCCTCCTTCCCGGCAGCCATCCTGCTCACCCATCTGCACATGGGCCACATGGCGGGGTTGCTGCAACTGGGCAAGGAGGCGCTCAACCGTCCAACCACGCTCTACGGTTCCCCGGCAGTCTGCGCCTTCCTGCGCGCCAACGCCCCGTGGAACCGCTTGCCGCTCACCCTGGTCGAAGTCAACGATCGTGTCGAACTCGAGCCCAGCCTCAGTGTGGAATGGGTCCGGGTTCCGCACCGCGACGAAGACGCCGACACACACGCCTTCCTCATCACGGGGCCCACGCGCAGCCTGCTCTACCTGCCCGACATCGACGCATGGGAGATCGATCTCCACGCCCTGCTCGCGCGCTGCGATCTCGCCCTGCTCGACGGCAGCTTCTACTCGCGCGACGAACTACCGCGCCAGCGCAACATCCCCCACCCGCCCATAACCGAAACGCTGGCGCTCCTGACCGACGAAGAGATCGCCAAAGTGCGCTTCCTGCACTTCAACCACACCAACCCGGTGCTCGACGAGAACGGCCCGACCGTACTCGTAGCGGTGCAGGGCGAACAAATCGCGCTATGAGGCGGCGGACGAAAATCGCGCTCGTCGCAGTTTCCGTTGGGCTACTCCTCGGCGCCGTGACCATCCACAACGCTAGACATATCCGCTGGATCACCAAAGAAGACATCGCGGAACAGAAGCTTGTCGCGGACGCGCTTCGGGTGGCAACGATCGCCCACCGCGTCCATCTACACGGTCGGCCGCTACGCACCGCGGGCGGCCAAATCGACGTTTATCGGCTGCTGCGGGCCGACGCGCAAACCGATTTGCAGATCGCCGAGCTATGCACCAGCGACCGTTCCGGAAGCGGCCCCAGTGCGTCCGAGGTGCACGCGGGCGACTACCGACGCTTTCCGTACGCGCGCATCACGACACCGTATGACCCAACGGACGAGCAGCCGACGGCCGTCGTCTGGGACAGTTCGCCGCAGGCAGGCGGGCGCCGACTCGTGGGGCTCGACACGGGCAAGATCCGGTTGGTTCCCGAGGCCGAGTTCGCCGCCTTCCTCGAAGAGCACTCCCGCTGACCAACTCGCCAACCCGCCCAAAGCTCCTAGCTCATAGCGCAAAGCAGTTACGCTAATTGGGGTACGCTCGTATCGTGCGGCATGAGCGGGGGACCTCTTGGATCGAAGCAATCGGCATCCTGGCGGTCGGCATGCTTGTCCTCGTCGGGTTGGTCTTCGTCATCATCATCCCCCCGAACAGTCGGCAACTGAAGGACAGCGCCGAAGACCTCAATTCCCTGAAGCAGATCACGCGCATGATGCGCGACTCGCCTCAGATCTACACGACTCCGGATGGTCGCATCGACGTCTACCGGATGATGTTCTCGGATCGCGAAATCGACACGAAGCACTTGCGGCTGCTCTACAGCGCGCGTGCGGGCAAGGGACCGTCCGAGCCGGAGGTCCGAGCCGGCGACTACCGGAATTTTCCGTGGGAGCGCGCGCGCCTCGATGACATCCGCCGACAGTGGGTCCGGTGGAGCGGCGAATGGTCGATGCAGTCGCAAGAGCAGGCGCGCCCCGTGATCTGGGAACGGGAGCCCCTTCACGGCATATACGTCGTCGCATTCACGGACGGATCCGTGGTGTGGCGCGAGGAAGACAAGTTCCAACCACCCGACGACCCGCCCGATCCGAAGTAGCGCCCGTCGCGAGACCACCCAGAGCTCAGAGCTTTTGTTGCCCCCCGCGCCCCCCTTTGAAATGATCCTGAATATGTATCCCGACAGCGTCCGAGCCGATCTCCAATCCGAACTCAATGCCATCCGCGAAGCGGGCCTGTTCAAGAACGAACGCATTATCGTCTCGCCGCAGGGCGCTATGATCCGCGTCGCCGACGGGCGCGAGGTGCTCAACTTCTGCGCCAACAACTACCTCGGCCTGTCGAGCCATCCGCGCCTGATCGCCGCCGCGCACAAGGCACTCGACGATCATGGCTACGGCATGAGTTCGGTGCGTTTCATCTGCGGCACGCAGGATCTGCACAAGGACCTCGAACAGCGCGTCTCGACGTTCCTCGGGCATGAAGACACGATCCTCTACATCGCCTGCTGGGACGCGAACGGCGGTCTGTTCGAGACGCTGCTCACCAAGGAGGACGCGGTCGTTTCGGACTCGCTTAACCATGCGTCGATCATCGACGGCATTCGGCTCTGCAAGGCGGCGCGCTTCCGCTACAAGAACGCCGACATGGAAGACCTCGAGGCGAAACTCAAGCAGGCGCGCGCGGACGGTGCGCGGCGCGTGCTGATCGCCACCGACGGCGTCTTTTCCATGGACGGAACGATCGCGCCGCTGCCGCAGATCTGCGACCTGGCCGACAAGTACGAGGCGCTGGTGATGGTGGACGACTCGCACGCCACGGGTTTCGTGGGCGCGACCGGGCGCGGCACGGCGGAACACCACGGCGTGCAGGGGCGCATCGACATTACGACTTCCACGCTGGGCAAAGCACTCGGCGGCGCCGCCGGCGGATTCACGTCGGCCAGCAAGGAGATCGTCGATCTGCTGCGCAACCGCTCGCGCCCCTATCTCTTCAGCAACTCCATGCCGCCCCCCATCACCGCGGCCGCCTGCGAGGCGTTCCAACTGCTCTCCGAGACGGGCGAGTTGGTGGAAAAACTCAAGGCCAACGCCGCGCGCTTCCGCGAGGGCATGGTCGATGCCGGCTTCGAGGTGAAGGGCGAAACGCCGATCGTGCCGGTCATGCTCTACGACGAGCGGTTAGCGCACGCGATTGCCGACGACCTGCTCAACGAGGGCATCTACGTAGTCGGCTTCAGCTTCCCCGTGGTGCCCAAGGGCCAAGCGCGCATTCGCGTGCAACTCTCCGCCGCCCACGATTTCGACCAGATCGATGGCACCATCGCCGCGTTCACCAAGATCGCCCGCAAGCACGGCGCTCTCAAGTAAAGAATGAAATAGCTCGCCAGGGGAGCTCCGAGATCGGCGTAAGTTATTGGATGGGCTTGTGTTATGAGCGTTGCTTGCGCTGCGGGCGGCGCAGGCGGTAGAAGACGTGCGGCAGGTCGGCGTAGGTGCCGTCGCGCTCGTAGGCGAAGCCCGCTTTCTCCATCACGCGGCGTGAGGCGGCGTTGTGCGGCAGCGTGAACGAGACGAGTTCGGACAGCTTTAGATCCTGCCACGCGACCTCGATGAGTCGCTGGGCGGCCTCGGTCGCAAGACCCTGACCCCACGCGTGGGCCACGATCGAGTAGCCGACCTCGACCTCGTCGCGTCCGCCGACGTGCACGCGCTTGAGTCCGGCGCGGCCCAGGAAGCGTCCGTCGTCAGCCCCATGCACGAAGTAGAGGCCAAACCCGTGCTCGTCCCAGTGCGCCATCATGCGCGCCAGATCGCCACGCGACTGTTCGGCTGAGCGCAGTCCCCCAAGCGTCTCCATCATGCGCGGATCGAGATGCATACGCACAAGATCATCGAGGTGAGCGCTGGTCGGGCGCCGCAGTTCGAGGCGCTCGGTTTGGAGGACAATCACCGTTCGAACCGCGCGTCGCGCAGAAAACTCACGACCTGCTGCGCGGCGTCGACGCTGTAGCGGATCCACGCGTGCCCCGTGTCGATTTCTACGTAATCGGTCTCGCCCCGCGCCAGACGCGCGCGATCGGGCGGCACGAGCGCATCGTTCGTCCCGGCGATGATCCCAACCTCGTAGTAGGGATCCGGCAGCAACGCGGGAACATCATCGGCGCCGCTACCGAGCGCACGCCCCGTCGGCCCGATGGGCACGACCGAAAACCCGGCGCTGCGCATGCGGTCGATAATCGGACTGCCGCCGTTGGGCGTCGCCATGAGGACGACGCGTCCAAGATTGGGCAGCGGTCGGCTTGCCAGGTATGCGCGCGCCACGATTCCGCCCATGGAATGCGCGACGAAATGCACTGTCGGACCTCTCGCGACACCATGCTGCTTGAGTTGGCGCGCGACATCCGCCACGATCGCATCGAGGTCGTCATCCATGGATGCGTAGCCGATGTTGTGCACGCGGTAGCCGGCCTGCTCAAGGCTCCGCTCCATAAACCACATGGCGGAACGCGTCCGTCCGAGGCCGTGCAGAAGGACGACCTGCTCGGCGCCGGCGGGAGGCGGCGGCGCACCCGCGCTCGCCGTCCACGCGGCCGCCGCGGACAGCAGCAAAGCCGTCAGCACAAGGAACGGTCCCGATCGTCTCATCTATGCGGACTTCACGAGTTCCATGTAGTTTCGCTGGCGCGCGTGGACGGCCCGATCGCTGTAGAGTTCCGTGAAAAGCCAACGGAGACCGGACTCCAGTTCTTCAACCGTCATGTGCGTCGGTTGATAGTTTACGTCGAACAACGTGCATCGGTCCCAGAAACGTTCCTGCAACAGCCGCCCCTCCGCCGCGAGGCGCCGATAGAGCGGCGTACCCGGGAACGGCGTCTGCACCGTGACCTGCACCTCGATCAGCCCCGACTCTTCGACGAAATCGCGTACGTGCTCGAATACGTCGGGCGTCTGCCCGTCGAGTCCGAGAATGAAGCAGCCGTTGACGCTCACGCCGCGCGACTGAATGCGGCGAATCGACTCGATCGCGCGGGCGGCGCGCCGCTGCTTCCAGCCCCGCGGATCAAGGCCGGCGAGATCACGCGCGTCGGGGCTCTCGAAACCGATCAGGATCTGGCGGCACCCGCTGGCGGCCAGCAGGTCGAGCAGCTCATCATCGTCGGCCACCGAAATGTCCGTCTCCGTAAACCAGCGAATCCCCAACGGCGCCAGTGCGCGCAGGAACTCCTTGCTCCACTGCTTGTTCAAGAACGTGTTGTCGTCGGCCAGCTCCAGGAACGGATGGTCCACCATGGAGAGCGCCTCTCGAATCTCCGCCACGGCCAACTCGACCGGCTTTTGCTGGAACCCCGTGGTCAGCCTGACGCTCGCGGCGCAGAACTCGCAGTTCCACGGGCAGCCCCGCGACGTCTGCACGGTCACGCGGTTGTACTCGCGCTCGCCTAAGAACTCGAAGCGCGGTTTCACATAATTGTCGGGCGAGAAGACATCGCGCCGCAGGCCTTCGTAGCGCGACTGCATGCGCCCCTCACGAAAGTCTTCGACCAGGCGCGGCCACGCCCCCTCCGCGCCGTAGAGCACGATGGCATCGGCATGCCCCGCCGCCTCGTCCGGCATCAGCGTCACATGGATGCCGCCCAGCACGACCGGCGTTCCGGCGGCGCGGTAACGGTCGGCGAGCAGGTATGCCTCGTCGATCATGGCCGAGAACGACGAGATCCCGACGAGGTCGAACTGCTCCAGTTCCGTCGCATCGTTGACCTCGGCTATCTCGCGGTAGCAGATCTCGATGTCCGGCGGCGTCAACGCGGCCACGGTGAGCAGGCCGAGGCTCGGAAGCGATGCGATGACCTTGCCGCGACTCACGAACCCGGGCAGCGTCACGCCCAGCTTGGCGAGTTCCTCCGTCTTGACGCGCACGCCACTCATGGCTATCAGGCCGATACGCATGTGATGCTCCCCGCTTCGAGAACCGAATTGATTTCGTCCAACAGCCGGCGCAACGATCGGAAATCCCCAAGTCGATCGTCGGGCAGGCGAATACGGAAATGCTGCTCGACCAGCGCCAACACGCGCAGCGCCGCGAGACTGTCGATGCACAACTCCGCCATCAGGTCGTCGTCGAGCGAGTAGGGCGCCAGCGATTCGCCGGTCGCCTCTTCGATCAGGCGGCGCAGCTCACGCTCGCGATTGGAGGCGAGCGCTCGTCGCCGCACGTCGCCATCGGGACCGCGCGGAAGCGGCCCATCGAGAATG
>CBDURV010000161.1:0-7842 GCA_965369495.1 uncultured bacterium | reverse complement strand
CCGGCTCCGCCATGGTGCCCTCCGGCGCCTCGACCGGCACCCACGAGGCGGTCGAACTGCGCGACGGCGGCGACCGCTACATGGGCAAGGGTGTCCTCACCGCGATCGGCAACGTCAACGGCGAGATCGCCGAGGCGCTGGCGGGCGCTGCGTTCGAATCGCAGGCCTCCCTCGACGGCGCACTCTGCGACCTGGACGGCACGGCCAACAAGGGCCGCCTGGGCGCCAACGCGATTCTCGGCGTTTCCCTCGCCTACGCGCGCGCCGAGGCGCTGGCTGCCAACAAACCGCTCTACGCCCATCTGGGCGGCGGCGACGCGCTCGTGATTCCCGTGCCGATGATGAACATCATCAATGGCGGCGCGCACACCGGCTGGCAGAGCACCGACTTCCAGGAGTTCATGGTGATGCCGAGCGGCGCGGCGAACTTCGCCGAGGGGTTGCGCTGGGGCACCGAGATCTACCATTCGCTCAAGACCGTGCTCAAGGAGCGCGGCTACTCCACGCAGGTCGGGGACGAGGGCGGTTTCGCTCCCGCCCTCGACAACGACGAGGAGGCGCTCGAGTGCATCGTGGCCGCCATCAAGAAGGCGGGCTACGAGCCGGGCAGCCAGATCACCATCGCCCTCGACCCCGCCACCTCGGAGCTTTACGAGGACGGCAAGTACAAGATGCGCGTGGCCGGCAAGACCATCACCAGCGACGAGATGATCTCGCTCTGGGAGGACTGGGCCAGCCGCTACCCGATCGTCTCCATCGAGGACGGCCTGGACGAGGACGACTGGGATGGCTGGGAACAGCTCACCACGCGCCTCGGCGGCGACCTGCAGCTCGTCGGCGACGATTTCCTGGTCACCAACGTGAACCGGCTCGAAAAGGCGATGGAGCGCAAGGCGGCCAACGCCATCCTGATCAAGCTCAACCAGATCGGCACCCTGACCGAGACGCTGCTGGCCATTCAGATGGCGCGCGGCGCCGGCTGGAACGCCGTCATCTCGCACCGTTCGGGCGAAACGGAAGATACCTTCATCGCCGACCTCGCCGTCGCCACCGGCGCCGGCCAGATCAAGACCGGGGCGCCGTGCCGCTCCGATCGCGTCGCCAAGTACAACCGCCTGCTCGCCATCGAGGACGAGTTGGCGGGGAGAGCAACCTACGGATCGTGAACGCCGCTCGCTGTCTTCCCTTTCACGTGCTCGCCGGAATGATTGCCGTCATCACGCTGATCGTGTTGCTTGGCAATGCACTGCCGGCTGCGCAGAGAAAGCACAGACTGCTACGGGAAGAGCGGCGACTGCTCGGAGACTACCGCGATGAGGCGCGGCGCCACGATCGGCTGCTCGCCGAGCGCGCAGCGCTGCAAGGCGATCCGTTCTATCTCGAACGGCTCTACACGCGCACCTGGGCGAAGACGCCCGACGGCGCGATCCCGCTCGAGGCGGCGCTGCGACCGGCGCCCCCCTTCGCAGAGTAGCCCCTCCTTCGCGGAGTAGAATGGCGCTGCAAAGAGTAGGTATCCTCTGGGCGTGCGCGCGCCCTTCCTTGCTCTCCTGATCGCCCTCCCGGCCGTGGTCTTGGCCCAGGAGGCGCGCCCGCTCCACAACACCTCGTTCGTGCCCAGCGACGACGAGCAGATCCGCCCGCTCATCGAGGATGCACGCAACGCCGCCAGGCGGGGCGACCACGCGGGCGCCGCAGACCTGCTCCAGCGCGTGCTGCTGACGCCCAGCAAGGCGGTCGTGGCGCTGCGCGGATCGGAAATCTACACCTCGACACGGCGCTGGGCGCAAATGGCCCTGCTCGCCGACCGCGCCCCCTTCGACCGCAAGGTGCTGGACGCCTGGCGCACCGCCCACGACACGCGTGCATCGGGCGCGCTGCTGGGTGCGATGGCGGGCGGCGACGAGCGCGATATGCTGCGGATCCTGGACCGCTTCCCGGCCGCGACCGCCGCCCCCGCGACGCTGTTGGCGCTCTGCGACCGCGCGCTGCAACGCGCCGATGCGGATGCGGCGCATGGCCATCTGCTGCGGCTGCCCGAACATCTGCCGCGCGGCGAGGCGAAGGCGTTCCTCGCGTCCGAGGCGTACCGACGGCGCGCGGCGTTCCTCGCCCAGCGGCCGACGCCGGTTTCGGCGGGCTGGCCCACCGTCGGGGGCGATGCCACCCGCGCCCGCAACGGCGACGCGCTGCCCCCGCTTGACAGGCTCCGCCGCCTCTGGGCATCGGAGACGTTCTACACGCCGTCCCTGGCGCTGATCGACGTCGATCAACCCAAACGCACCAGCGCCTCCGTGCCCTTCTATCCCGTTCTCGACGAGCAGCGCATCTACATCCATCTCGGCCTCACCGTCGCGATCGTCTCGCGCAGGAAGGGCACAGTCCTCGGCTTCGCACCCATCGCGGGTCAACAGCCACGCGCTTCGCTGATCGAGATAATGATGCGCGCCAATCCGGGCCTGCGAGGCGCCACGGTCGATCACGGCGTGCTCTACTTCAGCCGCCTGCGCTACGACGTGGGGGAAGACGAGTTCCACCAGTTCAACGAACTGACCGCCTACGACGTCGAGCGCAAGCAGACGATTTGGCGGCGCAGCGCACGCCATGCGCGCCGTTCCGATCCGCCGGTGCTACGGCGCCCGATCTTTTACCGTGGCGCCCCCGCCATCGTCGGCCAGCGCCTCTACGTCTACGGCGCCATCCGCGAGAAGGGCGACAGCGGCCTCGCACGCAAGGAGGAGGCGCATCTTTTTTGTTTCGACCGGCGCGACGGCAGCCTCCTCTGGCACCGCTTCCTCGGCTACGGCGACACGAACATCGCCGCCGCCCTTCCGCCGATCTCCGGCCACGCGCCCGCGGTCTCACGCGGCGTCGTGGTGGCGGTGACCGGAGTCGGCGTCGCCGCGGGACTCGACGCGCGCAGCGGCGAGATATTGTGGCTGCTGCGCTACGACCGCAAGCCGATGCCGGACCGCCCGCGACTGCGTGAGGTGATCGAGAAATGGGCGCCGCGCGATCCGGGATGGAAGCGTGAGCCGCCCCGCATCGTTGGCGACTACGCGCTCTTCGCGCCCATCGATGGCGAAGGTATCGACCGCGTCTGGCTGCGCGGGCGCACGCGGCCCGACGACGGCAGCTTCACCCTGGTCTGCTGGAGCCAGCGCCGTGATCGCGACCTCGGCCGCAACTGCCTGCTCGAATACGTCGCCGGCTTCCGCGACGGCCGCGGCTACTACGTCGGCGTGCGCGATCCCGACCGCGCGCGCTGGGGGTACGAGAACATCGTCTCCAACGACCTCGAGCGCGAGTTCCCCTTCCGCTACGGCCGCCTGCCCGCATCGGAACGCAATCGAGGCGGCCAGGTCAATGTACCGCCCGCGCTGTTCGGGCGTCCGACACTGGCCGGATCGATGTTGCTGTTGCCCACCAGGCGCGCGATCTACGCGTTCGAAACCGCCGCGAACGCCAGTCCAGCAGACTACGAGGGCGCTCGCAAGGAGCTGCACCCGCTCGGCCGCTTCGTCGCCCCCGGCATCGACCACGCCGACCACGAAGAGCCGCCGCCCGTCTTCGGCAACCTCGTCGCTATCGACGGCCTGCTCTACGCCGTCACCCGCGACCGCGTCATCTGCTACGGCCGTGACGGTTCGGCTGATCCCGCGCGCAAGTAACGGCGGCACGCGTGCCGCAGCAGGCTTAATACACGATGACCAGCGCGCGACCCGCGATGGTCAATCCGTACGGATTGGTGTGGGCGTCGATCTCGAAGAGCGGGTCGTTCGTGCGATCGTCGACCAGGATGCCCAGCGCCGACGCCGCGGATTCGCGCATCGTGTGCTTGGCGTGCTTGTTGAGCAGCACCTTGATAAGCGGATCCACCGCCACATGGCTGCCCAAGTGGCTCAGGGCCGCGACCATGTGGATCTGGACCGACTCGGACTTGGTCTTGATGAGTTTGTTCACCAGCATGCGAGCCGTGTCGCGGCGGCCGAGGAATCCCAGTGCGAGCGACGCGTCCTCGACGACGGTGTTCGACTTGTCGTCGAGCGCAGCCTCCAGCGTCCGTTCGATCTCGGGCGTCGGGTGCCCGAGCAGACCCAGCGCCTGGATCGCGGGCGCGCGCACATCGACCTGGAGACGCTTGCGTTGGAGGCAGTCGAGCAGATGTTCGCGTGCCTCGTCGGCGCGCGCGATGCCGACCGCGATGGACAGCGCCGCCGTGCGCTCGATGTCCTTGGACCGCTTGAGTTCGCGGTGCAGGAACTTGCGGATCTTGTCCCCATCCTTGGCTCGCGGCGCCGCAAGCCCAAGAGCGACGGCCGCATACGGGCGCACGATGCGATCGCCGCCATCGACCGCCTTGCGCAGCGACCGGATACCGATCGGCGTGTGGGCGGTGCCCATGCCCACCGCCGCGTAACCGCGCACGAGCGGATCCTTGTCCGAATCGAACGCACGTTGGAGAGCCTTGGCCCCCGTCGTGCGGCGCGCCTCGGTAAGGCTGTCGTCACGCATCAGCATGCCCAGGCCGATCGCGGCGCTGCGACGTGTCTGGACGCGGGCGCGCCTCGACACGAGTACCTTGGAGAGCATGGCGATGGCCGTGGGATCGCGGGAGAGCGCCAGGCCGAGGACGGCACGGCTGCGCGCGACATCGCCCAACTTCTTGCCCCGGAGCTTGTCACCCCGGACGCCGTGCAGCACGACAGCCTGAAGGCGCGGATCGCGAGTGAGTCCGGACGCGTACAGCATCGGTGCGGTGTCCGCGTCGTTCCCCTGCAGTTTTTCGCAGCGCGCGGCAAGCTGCATGGCCAGCACCGGGTCGCTGCGGCCACGAATACTCAACGCCAGAATAGCGAGACGCCGACTGCCAGATCCCAGAGACACGCGGTCGGCGAGCAAATCCTTGAAAAACGCGCGCACCGCCGTCCGTGTCTCCGCGTCGCTGATGGGAGCGAGACAGCCCAGTCCGATGGCGGCGCTTTCATGGACGCGACCGGACTGCTGGCGCTTGCGCAGCACGCGCAGGAAGCGTCGCGCGTCCTCGTCGGTGCCGACACGACCGAGCGCACGAAGCGCCGCAGCACGCACGCTGGCGCGCGGCGCCTTGTCCGCAACCACCCGAAGCGCGTCGCGCACCTTGGCGCGATACTCTTCGCCGATGCGCGACAAATCGACGCCGGATCCGCTCGTCACGACATCCTTGCTCTTGATCGTCTGTCGCAAACCCAGCAAGTGCTCGCGGTTCAGCTCCCACCAGATCCGCCACGACGCTTCGTAACTCGGACCGCGCCGACCGGTGCCGGGACCGGGGCGCCCCCGGGTGCTCGGGCCCCGCGGTGAGGTGGGCGTCGTCGGCGAAGGCGGCGGAGGCGTCCGGGGCGTTCCCGGGCGCGGGGCCTCGTCCGGCGTATCGGGCGGAGGCGGAGGAGGCGGCGCGGGCGGTTCCTGCGGCGGGTCATCGACCGGAGGCGGCAGGGCGCAGATCGCCCACGTGGTCGGTGTCACGACGGTAAGCAGGAGGATGGTGAGGAGCAGCGCGCGCATGAATTGCCCTTTCGGGATTGCCTATGAACGGTATTGGCAAATGAAGGGCCACGCCGGACAAGCCGATTTGAGGCCAATTTCCGTTACGAACCCGAAACGAGAGAGTCGTGAGCGTAACGACCTGCAGCGAACACGATTCCCTACAATCGCATACACGCATGGCAATCAAGACTGCCGAGCAACTCCTACGCGCCGGCAACATCGATCGCTGCGAACTCGTCCGAGGGAAACTCAGAACGATGATCCCCGGATCCGAGCTTCCAGTGCGCGAACTGTTCGTCTAGCAACGGCGTCGAACCGCATCACGGGAATCCGCCGGTTCTCAGCGTCCTTCGGCGCCTGAATGATTGCCGCCAACGCCTGCGCCCTTGTCTCGAATAGCCAGGTCTTTGGCGGACAGACCTTGTTCGAGGGCCAGTACCGCGGCTGCCGTCTGGAATGTAGTCTCCGGCGTCGTCGGCCCCATCCACCAACCACTGCCCAAGTTAGGGAAGCCGCCGGCTCGTGATTGTTCGCGACTCTGTTCCGTGGCGATCTCAAGTAGCGCATCGCGCCAAACTCGTGGCAGAGGTTCTTCGAGCAATACGGTCATGCGAACGGCGTGAAAGACCGCGTAGGGTGATCGATGCGGCGC
This sequence comes from uncultured bacterium, assembly GCA_965369495.1. Classification (GTDB taxonomy): domain Bacteria; phylum Planctomycetota; class PLA2; order PLA2; family PLA2; genus JBCDBY01. The sequence continues at coordinate 1,661 of CBDURV010000161.1, read as the reverse complement.
GGTCGACGGAGTCACGAGCCACGTTCGCCAAGCCTGCACGACGTCGCCGTCGAGCTCGTCCCAGAGAATCCAACTAGCGAGCATCCCGAGGGGCGATGGGCGTGCCCGGTCCACGTTCGACGCTGAGTGCTGCCGGAAGCGGCCGATTCCCACCTGGTACTTCGCAAAGTGGGTGCGCATCTGGTGAATCAACGCGGGCGGAACTTCGACGCCGGCGCTCCGTGCCGCTTCGATCGCCAGGGCAACACAGGCGAGCGTGCTCAGGTCCCTGTTCGCGCCGTGGAGTCGGTTTGCAGCAAGACCAGCCAGGCCGCGTTCGACAGCTGTGCGTAACTCCGTGTCCCCGCTCGACGCAGCAACGTAGCCGAGCGATGTGAGTCCGATCGCAGTTCGATACGGAACATCCTCGTTGCCAATGTGGACGAAGGAGCCGTCGGATTGTTGGTGGCGCTGCAGCCAGCGCGCTGCGCCCGCCAGGCTCGGCTCGAACAGCCCCTTCTTGTCGTGTTCCCGGAATCCGCAGAATGCAATGAGAGCAAGACCGGTCGTAGAGATGATGCGTTGTCCCCGCTTCGGGGGACCGGCGCAAATCGGTGTGTGCCCCAGTTCCTGGCAGCGAGCCCGACACGCGGCCTCGGAGAAATGCCCGTCCGCGGCCTGGTGCAAGGCGAGCCAGGCGAGCCCTGCTTGAACATGATCCGCGAGCGTCACACATCGGCGCTGGCGTATCTCCTCAAGCTGTTTCTCGAGGGTCGAGTCGGTGCGAACAGCAGTCGAGAGCGGCGAGGGCTTCGACGGTGGCGTTGCCGTTCGCGTGGAGATTGAAGTGGTCACGCGCGGCGGGCGGTCCGGGCCATTCGAGCGGAGCCGCGGAGGACGTCCTTGGGAAGACGCTCCTCGATCTTCACGCACTTCGCGCACATCACCTCGCGGCGCAACTACGGAAGTCTCAGATGCCCCAACTTCGTCGCCGGATTCGGTTGCGCCAGGGGTGTTGTCGCCGTGTGGGTTCGTGTCGCCTCGCAAGGGGGCGGGCGAGGGAGATACCACGCGGGTGCGGGGCTGCGCCGAACGCAATCCAGTCGAGACAAGCCCTGCGGCCGCGAGGATTCCGACCGCTAGAGTCGCAACAGCGAGGCGATTCTTCATGCTTCTTCGACGCCGACCAGCATCGGCATAGTACGCCTCCAATGCGCTCACGGCCGCTCGCGTTGAACCGCCATACGGGAATCCGGTACAAGGTGGCATGCCCCCGACGATCCGCCTTCTCCGCTCCGAAGACGCCGAAGCGGCCGCCGCGCTGCGCCGGGAAATGCTGCTCGACACCCCCACCGCGTTTCTCGCCTCGCCCGATTCGGACAGCGGCAGCGACGTCGAGACTGTCGGCGAACGTCTCGCCTCAGGGCCCGGAAACTCCATCGTGGGCGCCTTTGCGCCCGATCTCGTCGGCTCGGTCGGCCTGCTCCACGCGCCCCGCCACCCCAAGGGCGCCCACCACGCGCATATCTGGGGCACGTTCGTCCAGCCCGCGCACCGCCGCCGCGGCGTCGGCAAACTGCTGCTCGAAGCGGCCATCGCCCACGCCCGCACCCTCGACGGCGTCACCCAGAGGTTGTGAATCAATCCATCGTCGGCCCGAGGGCGAGCGAGCTTGTGTGTGG
>CBDURV010000160.1:0-7859 GCA_965369495.1 uncultured bacterium | reverse complement strand
GGGTGCTTGTCGCTCTTGGCGTACTTGCCGAGATGCGCCAGCACGATTTCGCTCTCGTCGCGCAGCGCCTGGGCGAGCGACATGACGCGCACGCCCGCGGGCAGGTCGCCGATGCGGGAGAGGTCTTCGCGGAAGTGGCCGTCCACGAGCACCATGCGGGCGACGAACTCGCCCGGCATGCCGAGCAGGGTCACGTCTTCGCCCGTCACGCCGTTGGTCGTGGGGCGCGCGAGCGGGAAGTCGCCGCCGGCGATGGATGCGATGTTGGTGAAGCGCCAGGCCTCGTCGCGCCGGGTGGGCAGGCCCATTTCGGCGAGACGCGCCAGCGCGCTCTTGCGCAGCGGGTGGACGGCGTCGCCCGAGCGGTCGCGCTCGAACTCCGAGAACGCGTCCACGTAGCGGTTGATGGCTTCGCTCATGGCTCTCGTTATGCGGTGGTGGCCGCTTCCTTTTCGATCCAGGAATAGCCCTTTTCTTCCAGTTCGTGCGCGAGCGTCTTGTCGCCCGAGCGCACGATCCGGCCCTTGTGCAGGACGTGCACGAAGTCCGGCACGATGTAGTTGAGCAGGCGCTGGTAGTGGGTCACGACGATGATGGCGCGGTCCGGGGCGCGGAGCGCGTTGACGCCGTCGGCGACGATGCGCAGCGCGTCGATGTCGAGGCCGGAATCGGTCTCGTCGAGCACGGCCAGCTTCGGGTCGAGCACCGCCATCTGGAAGATCTCGTTGCGCTTCTTCTCGCCGCCCGAGAAGCCCTCGTTGACGCCGCGGTTGAGGAAGCTCTCGTCCATCTGGAGCAGCTTGAGCTTCTCGCGCGCCAGGAAGAGGAAGTCCATCGCGTCCATGTCCTCTTCGCCACGCTCCTTGCGGATGGCGTTGAGACCGGTGCGGAGGAAGTAGCTGTTGTTGACGCCGGGAATCTCGACCGGGTACTGGAACGCGAGGAAGACGCCGGCGACGGCGCGCGCGTCCGGATCCATGTCGAGCAGATCCTGGCCGAGGAATTCGACGCTGCCGCCGTTGACCACGTAGTCCTCGCGGCCGGCGAGGACGTTGGCGAGCGTGCTCTTGCCCGAGCCGTTGGGGCCCATGATGGCGTGCACTTCGCCCGGCTTCACTTCGAGATTGATGCCGTTGAGGATCTGCGTGTCCTCGACGGCGGCCTTGAGATTGCTGATGGTTAGCATGTTGATTTTCGTTTCCGATCGTCCAACGCCGTCAGGTGTTGGCGCGTGAATACTGCTTTATCCGACGCTGCCTTCGAGCGACACACCCAGGAGCTTTTGCGCCTCGACGGCGAACTCCATGGGCAGTTCCCGGAAGACTTCCTTGCAGAATCCGTTGACGATCATCGAGACGGCATCCTCGGTGGAGATGCCGCGCTGGTTGCAGTAGAAGATCTGGTCTTCGCCGATCTTGCTGGTGGATGCCTCGTGCTCGACGGTGGCGGTACTGTTGCGCACGTCGATGTAGGGGAAGGTGTGCGCGCCGCAGCGATCGCCCAGCAGCATCGAGTCGCACTGGGAGAAGTTGCGCGCGTTCGTCGCGCCGGGCATGACCTGCACGAGGCCGCGATAGGTGTTCTGGCCGCGCGCGGCGGAGATGCCCTTCGAGATGATGGTGCTCTTCGTGTTCTTGCCGATGTGCACCATCTTGGTGCCGGTGTCGGCCTGCTGCTTGAGCGCCGTCAACGCGACGGAATAGAACTCGCCGACGGAATCGTCGCCCTGCAGCAGCACGCTCGGGTACTTCCAGGTGATCGCCGAACCGGTCTCGACCTGCGTCCACGAGATCTTCGACCGCGCGCCGCGGCATGCGCCGCGCTTGGTCACGAAGTTGTAGATGCCGCCCTTGCCGTTCGCGTCGCCCGGATACCAGTTCTGGACGGTGCTGTACTTGATCGTCGCGTCCTCGAGCGCGACCAGTTCGACGATCGCCGCGTGAAGCTGGTGCTCGTCGCGCATGGGCGCGGTGCAGCCTTCGAGGTAGCTCACGCGTGCGCCCTTGTCGGCGATGATGAGCGTGCGCTCGAACTGGCCGGTGTTGGCCGCGTTGATGCGGAAATACGTCGACAGCTCCATCGGGCAGAGGACGCCCTCGGGGATGTAGACGAACGACCCGTCCGAGAAGACCGCGCTGTTGAGCGCGGCGAAGAAGTTGTCGTTGCGCGGCACGACGGAGCCGAGGTACTTGCGCACCAGCTCCGGGTGCTCCTGCACCGCTTCGCTGAACGGGCAGAAGATGATGCCGAGATCGTTCAGCTTGTCCTTGAACGTGGTGGCGACCGAAACGCTGTCGAATACGGCATCGACCGCGACCCCCGCGAGCGCGGCACGCTCGTGCAGCGGGATGCCGAGCTTCTCGTAGGTCCTGAGCAGCTCGGGATCGACCTCGTCGAGGCTCTTGGGACCGTCACTGGCCGACTTGGGCGCGCTGAAGTAGCAGGAAGCCTGGTAGTCGATCGGGTCGTAGTCGATGTGGGGCCAATGCGGCTCCTCCATCTTCTGCCAGTTGCGGTACGCCTCGAGGCGCCACTGCAAAAGCCAATCGGGCTCCTTCTTCTTCATCGAGATGAAGCGAACGACCTCTTCGTTCAAGCCGGGCGGAAGGCTATCCGCCTCGATGTCGGTGACCCAACCCCACTCGTATGCCTTGTTGGCGAACTCGTGGATGGTCTCGTCGTGGGAACTCATGCAGTCGGATCCTGCTCCTGCTCGACTTCGCCGGCGGCCTTGCTCTCCTCGGCTACGTCGCCCTCAAGCGGGCCCGCAAAGACGATGCGACAGCCGCTCGCCATGTCCGCCAGGCGGACGGCATCGAGCGCGTCGCGCACGGCGTTGTTGATGCGTGCCCAGTTGCTCTCGCAGGGGCAGCTGTCCTTGATCAGGCAGTCGGCCGAGACATCGATCTGGGCGCAGTCGGTGATCGAGATGGGGCCTTCGAGCGCCTCAATGATCTGGGCGATCGTGATCTCGCCGGCATCGCGCGAGAGCGAGTAGCCGCCCTTCACGCCGCGCGTCGACGTGAGCACATTGGCACGCGTGAGCGCCTTGAGGATCTTGCTCACGGTGGGCAACGGCAACTTGGTCTCCGTCGACATGTCGCGCGCGCTCATGACGCTCGCTTCGGTTCCGTTGCCATCGGCCCCTCCGCCCTCGATGAAGAGCGTCATGAGGACGATGCCGTAATCGGTCTGACGTGTAATTCTGAGCATGCCAACCCCGCGAAAGGTGAAAGGGGACCAAGGTGGTCCCGTATTGGTGATCTGGGATTCTACCTGTCCTCATTTTCCACTCTAGAAAAGGAATTGAGGGGGTCGCGGGGGCAGTTTTAAGTCTTTGGTAGTAAAGGGCTTAGACACCCGAGTTCCAGGAGAGCTTGAACCCGGCCGGCCGGCCCTTCATCGCATCGATGCGTTCTACGGTCGCTGTAGCGATCTTATCGAACGCTCGTCCGGAATCGCTTTCGGGCGCCTCGATGGTGATCGGGGTGCCGCCATCGCCGCCCGGGGGGATGGTCGGATCGAGCGGCAGGCTGCCCAGCAGCGGTAGTTCGAAGCGATCGGCTGCCTTCTTGCCGGCACCCTCCAGGAAGATCTCCGTCACCTCGCCGCACTTGGGACAGGTGAAGCCCGCCATGTTTTCGACGACACCGACGACGGGCACCTTGACGCTCTGGAACATCTCGATCGCCTTGAGCACGTCGATCAGCGCCACGTCCTGCGGAGTGGTGACTACGACGGCGCCGGTCAGCGGGACTTCCTGCGAAAGACTGAGGACCGCGTCGCCCGTGCCCGGCGGCAGGTCCACGATGAGGTAGTCGAGTTCGCCCCAAGCGACGTTGGTCAATAGCTGCGAGACCATCTTGCCGACCATCGGGCCGCGCCAGACGACGGCGGTCTGATCCTTCGGGAGCAGGAACGCGATCGAGACGACGCGCACGCCGTGGCGCATCGCGGGGACGATGCGCTGGTACTCGTCGCCCTTCGCCTCGTGGTCGGAGCAACCGGTCATCATCGCGGCGCTCGGGCCGTAGATGTCGGCGTCGAGCAGGCCCACCTTGAGGCCGCGCTTGGCGAGCGAGATGGCGAGGTTGACGCTGACCGTCGACTTGCCCACGCCGCCCTTGCCGGCGCCGACCGCGATGATGCGGTCGATCTTCTCCAGCGGGTTGGGCGCCGCGGGTCCGCCGGCGCCCGCTTCGTTGGCCACCTTCTGCGGCGGTTCGGCGAACGAGACGAAGACGTCTTTTACGCCCTCGACACCCTTTGCGGCTGTCTTGAGGCGATCGGCGAAGGCGGGCTTCTCGCCCATCGGCACGTTGACGGCGACGGTCAGGAGCACCTTGCCGCCGTTCTCCTTGATGCCGACGAGTTCGTCGGGACGCACGATGCCCGAGAGGGCGTCGCGGATGGTTGCGATGTTGTCGGACATTAGAAGGCAATCTCCTCGCCGGCCTCGAAATCCTTCTTTCCGCGGCGAACGCGGCAGGCGGCGGTGTGGGCGTCGTGTTCGAAGAAGACGATCCAGTCGTCGTCGGCGGCGTGGCCAATCCACTCCCGCTTTTCGGCGATCGTCTTGAGCGGTTCGTTGTCGTACGCCATCACATACGGCGTACGCAGATGCGTCTTGGTGGGCACGAGGTCGGCCGCGTAGAGCAGCGTGTTCGTGCCGTCGGTCAGCTTGACGAGTTGTTGGCCCTGCGTGTGGCCGTCCACTACCAACAGTTCGATGCCGTCGGCGAGATCGGTGCGCCCGTCGTGCAGCGTCAGGCGATCCTGCTCGAAGAGCGGCATGAAATCGAGCGGCCGAAAACTGGCGCGGTCCTTGGGCGCCGGGTCGCGGGCCCACTCGAACTGCGAGCGCTGCAGGTGGTAGCGCGCCTGCTCGAAGACGGGCGTGCCGTCGGAGCGGGTCGATCCGCCGCCGTGGTCGAAATGCAGGTGGGTCAAGATGACGTCGGTGATCTGGGCCGGGTCATGGCCGGCGCGCCGGAGCGCCTCGTCGGGCAGGGCGTCGTTCTCGAGGCGGTAGATGCCGTTCTGCTTTTCGCCCCACTTGTCGCCCAGTCCCGTATCGACCAGGAACGTCCGGTCGGGGCCCTTGATGAGCAGCAGACGCATGCCGAGCGAGATCCGGTTCGCCTCGTCAGCGGGGTTCGTGCGCTCCCAAAGCGGCTTGGGAACGACCCCGAACATCGCGCCTCCGTCGAGGGCGAAGTCGCCGCAGGGAACCGCGTGAAGTTCGTAGGGGCCGATGCGCAGCACGGCGGTATTCTGCCGCATGGGGGAGAGCGCGCGAAGGATCCGCTCCGTTGGGGACGGGTTCGAGCGTTTCCCGGTGGCTCGATAGCGCTGGTTGCAGGCGGTTTTGGGCTTTGAGCTTTGGGCTTTGGGTCGCGACCAGGTTGCCCTCGCGCAATCGATTCGGGCAGGTCCGCGTGAGTGGGCCGCGAGCGAATGGCCTCCCGAGTTCGAAGCCCAAAGCTCAAGACCGTTCGCGAGCGGTCTAGCGTCCGCGTTTGATCAGGATGTAGCTGTAGGGCCGCGACTTGATGAATTTGTCGCCCGGGTGGAGTTCATAGCTCGCGCGCTGCTTGCGCATCGAGCCGGGCACCCGGCCCCGGAACTCCATCAACACGCTGCAGCCCTCTTTCGTGACGGTGTAGACGGTTCCGTCCTCGAGTGGCTCGACCGTGGGGCTGTCGAGCCCTTTGAGCGTGATGACGTAGCCCATGATGACCGCGTAGCCCTCCTGCTTGTCGAGGTACTCGGCGGAGGTGGGGGAGGCGCAGGCGGCCAAGAGCAGGAGCAGAGGGGATATCGTGGCGATTCGCATCTCTATCTACTGGAATCGGCCGGTTGGACCGTTTTCTTGCCCACTTTGATCGCGTTGTGAAGCTCCTGGAGCCCCCTGTCGAAGAGCGGCCCGAAGCGCGCGTCCATGGTCGAGGCGGCGAAGCCCCCAAGAATCGGCATGTCCATGCGGCCGTCCATCGCCCAGGTCACGATCGTGCCGCCATCCACGACTTCGTACGAGATCACGCCGTGGCAGGGGGTCCTGCGATCCCCGCTCACGAAGACCATCTCGTACTCCACGCCGCGCGCCGGGTCGGTCTTGAGGATCTCGAATTCCAGAACGTCGTCCCCGTTCGCCGAACTCTGCGTCGCGCCCACGCCCGAGGTGGTTCTGCCGAGGGTGACGACCGCGCCGGGCGCTTTCGCGTTGAATGGGGACCAGTCCATCCAGCGCGCGAAATCGCCCGTAAGCGCGTGGACCTCGACGGGCGTTGCCGGGACGAAGAGCGACCGCTCGAAGGCGTAGTCCTTGTCGCTCATCAGGCCAATCACGACAAAGACGGCGGCGAAGAGCAGGACGATCAGAATGAGGACAATGGCGACGATCCGCATAGAGCGCCGACGGTAGCACTCGCGTCACCAGATTCGTTGTAATCTCTGTGATCGTGTCTGACGGCGTCCGGGATCCGTATGACTACTTCTTCGGGGAGATTCTCCGGCTCCCGCCCGGGAACCGCGAGCCCGATCACTACTCGCTGCTCGGACTCGCCTTCTTCGAGCCGAGTCTCGAGAAGATCAAGCGCGCCGGCCACGATCGCAAGGCCGCCCTGCGTGCGGTTCCGGAAGGCGACCCGGGTCTTGAGCACGTGCGCGCCGACCTCATTCAGCGCGTGCGCGAGGCGCGCCGCACGCTGCTCGACGCCGATGCGCGCGAAGCCTACGACGCGTTCCTGATCGGCGGCGGGTCGGGCGATGGCTCCTCCATCGATCGTGACTTCGGGTTGAGCGAGGGAATCGAGTTCGCGGAGCGCTTTCGCGTGCTGGGCGAAGAACGGCGCGGGGCGTTCGGACGCATCTACTCCGCGCTCGACACGCGCGAGGGCGGCCGCTGCGAACTCACCATCCTGCCGCCCGCTGCTTCCTATGACCGGGGCCGCCGCCGTCGCGCCGAACGCGCGCTGCAGAAGCTGAGCGCGCTCAGCCACTCTGCGATTCTTCCGTTGGACGGTTCAGGCGAAGCGGAAGGGCTGATCTACGCGCGCTGGGCGGTACCGTCCGGCACCAACCTGCTGCGCCATGTGCAGCGCCAACCGTACAACCGCCTCGACGCCGACGAGGCCGCGCGCATCGCGGCGCAGATCGCCTCGGCGCTCTCCTACGCGCACGGGCGCGGCGTTGCGCACGGAGACCTCCATCCGCGCAACATCTTCGTCGATACCGACGGCTCGGTGAGGCTGACCGAATTCGGCCTGGCCGCAGGCGCGCAACCGCCCAAGCAGGTGCCGAGTTCGCCCTACACCGCGCCCGAGCGCGAGCTTTCCGCCAAGGCGGACGCCTACGCGCTGGGCGCTGTCGCCTACTTCCTGCTGGCGGGCGAAGCGCCGTTTCTCGATGGCGGTCGCGCGCTCGTGCCCAAGCCGCTACCCGACGAGACGCCGGTGCCGCTGGCGACCGCGGTGCTCGGCCTGCTCGGGCGCCGACCGGAGCACCGTCCCGACACAATCCACATACCGGTCGAGGCGAAGCGCCGCGCCAGCACCCCGCGGGGCACTCCCGCGCGCATCGCGGCGGTCGTGCTGTTCGCCGCGGTGGTTGTCGGCGTGCTCCTGAGCCGCGGGTTCGGTCCGGGACCGAGTGCGGACGACACGCCGGCGGGGCGCGCATGGAAACTTATCGAGGAGCGCCGCTTCGACGACGCCATCAAGCTGCTCGATCGCGCGCGCATCGAGCATGCCGCCGACCCTTCTCTGGCTGCGCCGCTGGCCAGCGCACTCGAGGGGGCCGCCGATGCGCACGAACGGAAGGGCGACCCCTACGCGGCGCAGAAGATGCTCGAGCGGGCC
>CBDURV010000159.1:0-7863 GCA_965369495.1 uncultured bacterium | reverse complement strand
CACAAGGTCTCGTTCTTCGTGCTGACCCGCTACGACGTGGATGGCGCGCCCATCAGCCTCTACTCGCTCGAGAACGACACGATCCGCAAGGGCTTCGGCGACGAACGCATCCACTTCGCACTCAACTGCGGAGGACTCGGTTGCCCGCGACTGCCGGCGGTGCCGTTTCGCGGCGCCACGTTGGAGCAGCAGTTGCAAGCCGAGACGGACTTCTATCTCGCCGAGCGGCGGAATGTGGCGATCGAGGGCGACGATCTGGTGCTCAACGAGATCTTCAGCTGGTACGGCGAGGACTTCAAGCCCGACGTCAAGGCGTGGGTGACGAAGCGCCGGCCGGACCTTGCGATCGGTGCGGACACGAAGGTTCGCTACAGCGAATACGACTGGACACTCAACGACCAATAGCAATCAGCCCGAAGAGTGCGCTCGAAAAATCCCACGTACATCGACACCACTCGGTGCACGCGGGTCTTCGCGACTATTTCGTGTGCTCGTAGATGCCGCGCTGGCGACGTACGATCGGGTACGGACCATTCGCAAGCTTCGTGAGCAGCATGGAAGCGTGCGCGCGCGAAACCTTGAAGCGCTTCACGAGGTCCGCGGTCGAAAACGCCTTGCCACGTTTCTCGCCCCAGTCGAGGATGCGCGCCGGAAGCGAGCCCTCGCGCGGAATGATGTGATCGCTGGCCGGCATGTACGCCGAACCGGGCTTCCCGCCACCACCGCCGCCGCGGGCCGCCTGGGTGACCGTGATTGTCAGGTTTTTGCTCGCCACCAAGGCGTTGAGCACCTGATCGCTCAATTCAATAACTAGCTGTACCGTCATGCGTGCAAGCGTAGCATCGAGCGCCTCAAATTGAAAAATCTACAACGCTCACGCCGCACTGTAGGCACCATTACGATCCAACTACATCGGGTTTGGACACGCATTGTGATCCTTACCGGGGGAACCCTACTGGGGCAACCCTACAGGCGCTTGATAAGAATGGCGGTGCGATCATCGTCGGGCGCGGCACCACCCGTAAACTCGTTCACCGCGTTGCGCAGCCGCGCCAGGATCTCCTGCGGGGTCGCCGCGCTGTTCGCCAGAATCAATTCCACGACACGATCCACTCCGAAATCGCACCGCTCCGGGCTCATGGCTTCGAAGATGCCATCCGAGATGATGGCGAACAGATCGCCCGGCGCGAGTTCGATCGGTTGCCTCGCGCGCATCGGCAGATCCTCGATCACGCCCAGCGGCGGCGCATCGGAACCAAGCTGAACGATCTCGTTTCGTTCCGCGACAAAGTGCAATAGTGGCGCCTGTCCGGCGCTGAAACTGACGAGTCGATTCGTGGTGGCGTCAAGTTGCCCCACCCACGCGGTCACGAACCGGTCGTCCGCCAAGTCGGCGAAAAGTTGCTCGTTCATGTGAACGGCGATTTCGGCAATTGGCGATCCGGCGCGGGCCGCCATGCGCAACATGGCACGCACCTGCGTAACGGACAGTGCCGGTCCGATGCCATGGCCCGTCGCGTCCGCAAGTAGCAGGAGCGCCGTGTCGGGATTCTCCTGCACGATCAGCGAGGTCCCCGTCCCGTCGCCTTCGGCCTGACGCAGACCGAACAGATCGTAGGTGTCTCCGCCCGTCTCCTCCGCCGGCTCGCTCCACGCCTCGAGGAGGTATCCGGGCAGGTCGGGCAGTTCGGCGGGGAAGGTGTCCTGCTGGATCTGGCGCGCGATCTGCAGATCCTGCCGCACCTTGAGCAGCGCTCCCACCGCCGCGCGCATTTCGCCGAAGGAGAGCGCCAGCCGTTGCACCTCGACGAGGCGTGAACGGATCGGCTCGCCACCCTTCAGATCGCCCTCGCGAATACGATCGCTCTCGTGCACGAGTTCGAGAATCGGACGGCTGTAGCGGCGCGCGAGAACGTTCGCGTACCACGCCGCAAACGCGATCACCAGACCCGTGGCCAACAGGATCCAGAGGCGCCGCGACGCGATGTCGCCCAGCAGATCCGATTCGGGAACCACAACCACCAGCGCGAGCTTGCGCTCGGACGAAAGTTCGACCCAGCGCCAACCGCCCCACCACGCGCGCCCCTCGCTCTCGAAGCGAAACGGCTTGCCCGGCGCGACACCGTCACGCTCATAGCTGGCGGTAGCGTCCGCGACGACCGGCACGCCGATCCCCGACGGCGGCTTGAGCAGCGCCTTGGCGCGCTCGGCCGGATCCTTGAAGCGCTCGGTCCCGGGCAGTCCGAGCACGAGTCCCGCGTCGGTCAGGACCACCGTGCGGCCACTCTCGCTGGGCGCGAGCGAGCGCGTGAACTCGGAGATGTCCTTGAGCATCACATCGAACGCGAGCACACGGGTGACGCCGTCCCTGCCGGGAAAGCTCAACCCCGCGGTAATGCCCGGGTCCTTGGTGGTGAAAAAGATGTAGGGACTGGTCCACTTCGTCTCGTCCGCTGCGGCTGCCTCCGCCGCGCGCTTGCGCACGACCTCCTTGAACCAAGGCCGTTCGCGGCAGTCGTAGTCCATCTCCTTGGTAAACGAGCGGGCCGGTTCCGTGAGCGAAGGGCGCTCCGTCCAGCGGGTCGTTCGTCCCCACACGCCGGCGCGCGTCTCGCGCGTGGTCCACTTGCCACCGGCGCGCAGCAGCATCCGTTCGTGGCCGGTCGAGTCGGCCAGCATGAGCGACGTGATCTGCGGGTAGTTCTGGATGACCGGGCCGAGCGCTTGCGAGAACGATTCCGTGTCGTCGAAGTCCAACCGGCCCTGGATCGCCCAGTCGCGAATGAGATGGAGCCCTCGCTGCGCGGGATCGAAGAAACGCTGCAGGCGCGCGTCCATCTCGTCCATCGTGCGGCTGATGGCGGTGCCGGAGACGGTCTCCACGGCACGCCGCGCCTGGATCCAGGTCGTCAACAGCACCGCGCCCGTGAGCAGCGCGATCACCAGCAGCAGGCTGAACAGCAGGCTGCGGTAGATGGAAAGGGGGCGCGCCACGATCCTCGCCCGGTCAGTTCCGTTTGCGCGTGGCCGGCGGCGGGAACTTCTCGAGAACCTGGCGGCACGCTTCGGTCAACTCGGCGCGGATCTGGTCATCTTTCATCCCGTCGCGAATCGCACCGGATGCCCATCCGCGCCAGATCGGCTGTTTGCCGTGGGGAAGCGCCACGTCCAGAATGAGCGTGCCTTCGCGGTAGTCGACAACGTCCACCTCGACGCCACCCACTCCGTTGAAGAAGTAGACCGACTCGTAGTCGTAGTAGGTGTCGATGTAGCGCGTCTTGACCCGGCGCCGCGTCTGCAGGACATAGCCGACGCGGAAGTCGCCACCATCTTCGACGTGGGGATAGCCCTGCCGCTCGAGCAGCGTCACAAGCGCCTCGTGCAGCATCTTGTCCACTTTGCTGGTGCCGGTGCCGCTTTTGTCCTTGGCGAGCCACGACCAGCTCTTCAAGCCTTCGAAATTCGCCTCGTCGTCATAGTCGTACTCGATCGCGAGACGGGCCGATGAGCAGGCCGAGAGGAGGAAACCGAATAGGAGGAGGGTTATTCCGCGCGCCAAGATGCGCGCAAGCATACCCGCCCGCCCGCCTCACAGAAGAGGACGGCCGCGTCGTTGCCGTCGACGGCGTCTTCGAAACAGACCCGGTAGACCGGCAAATCGCGCCGCGCAACGCTGCAATCACCGCCGAATGCGCCCACTTGGAGGTAGAAGGCGCGGCCTAGCTTGCGGCGGGCGGAGTGCAGGCGCGGCAGCCAGACGCGAAACTGCGGCGATCCGCAGGTTTCGCACTCCTCGGTGGGATATCGCGGCTCGTAGCGCCAGCGCGCTTTCCAATCGTCGAGGAAGTCGGCGAACGCGACCTCCAGACCGGGAGCCGTGGCTGAATTGGACATGTCGTGACCGTATGCGAACGACGGGCCGGGCGAAGAATTGTGGCCCGCGCGCGGTTTCGAACTGAAACAGTCGCAGGAGGAGGACGTTGCGTCCACCTCCCGCGACAGGAAAAGCTACTGGTAAGCCGAGATCGCTGGCGAAACTGCAAGAACCGCAGGACAGAGCCTGCGGACAATGATTCAGTTAGCCGGGAGGGCAAACGCCGATCTGGTCAAGGCGCTGCAAGTGGACAAACCCGTTCACGCGCTGGATGCGGATCGCGGATGCGCCCACAAAGAACCCGGGCGCGGAGATCTTTGCGATCCCGTTGGGTTCCGTGACTCGGAACAAGTCGATGATGTCGCCGCTGTATGTGGCGACTGTGACACCACCGATGTCATTCTCGACATCCGGCGAGATGAGCGCACAGCCTGTCGCCGTTCCAGTACCGTTGTCCGAATCGAAGTGGTAGCGGCGGTCGGGAAAGTTGACGTCCTGCCAGGTACCCGAAAGGAAGTCGGGCACGAACGGCTTGTTGAAGACCCGCTGGTCCGAGAGCAGCAACGACACCAGATCCTCTTCCGTGACCGAGCCGCTCAGCAACACCGCGCCCGTACCGGGATCGCGCAGTTCGAACGTCTCGCCGTCCGCGCTGCCGACGTAGGAAGTCGTCGTACCCGCGCCGGTGTCGACGATGTCGGCCGCAAAACCGAACTGCCCGTTGAAGGGGTAGTTTCCGCCGGTAACCGTGATGCGCAGTTCGACATCGGCGTCGGCGCTGTCGGTCCAGACCCCCTGGAGGGGTGCGACGAAGGTGAGCGGCTTGGATTTCTCGATCGAAAGGCCGCAGCCAACGAACAGGAGAGAAGTGAGAAGCAGAGTGAGGAGTGTGCGGGGGGAATGTGTCATGGTGGTATCCGCTCTACGTATCGTGCCAAAACCTGCAACTTCTGACCCGGTAAGTTCTACTCGTGCGCGGGCATGCCGCCGAAACCATCTGCCCGAGGCTGCATCCCAGCAAGATCTCCTTGAGTTCCCCCATGCGCCCCCTCCGCCTGCTCCTCCTCGCCGCCCTGATTCTGCCCGGGTCGTGCGCCAATCAAACCGATCCGGTCACGGGCGACGCCTATTTCTCCCCCATCGGCAACGATTACGAGTCGCAGCTCAAGTACGTCCAGGGGCAGTTCGTTACGCAGATCGTGACCGTGCAGGACGGCGGCAATCTCACGGACCCGGAGATTGTCGCCGCCTGCCAGGAGATCTTCGATCGCATCATCGAAGCGATCCCCCCGGAACACCGCCGCAACTTCCGATTCGATCTCAAACTGAGTGCCTCGCCCACGATCAACGCGTACACCTACGGCGCGGGTTTCGTGCGCGCCAACCTCGGCCTGCTCGCACGCTGCGACGATGCTTCGGAGTTCGCGGGAATCGTCGCGCACGAGCTTGGCCACAACAGCCACGACCACGTCGGTCAAAGCATCGGCCGCGCCGTCCTGTCGCAGGAGGTGCTCGGTCTCGGCGGCATCGCGGGCACGCCCGGCCGGCTGATCGGCAACTTCGTGGGGGGCGACCTCGCCCGTTTCACGCTGACGCAGTACACGCGCTCGCAGGAAACCGCCGCCGACCGCCTCGCCGTCCGCTACACGACGGATGCCGGCATCGACCCGGACGGACTCGCGCGCTTCTTCGGCCGCCTCGAAACGGAAGAGAGCAAGGGAGCGCGCACGCCGCAGCTCTTCCAGAGCCATCCCTACTCGGGCAACCGCGTGGCCGCCATTCGCGAACAGATCGCGGAAACGCCGGGCGCCGATGCCGCGTCGCTGATCAAGCAGACCGACGCGTTCGCCAAAGCGGTTGAGCGCGCGCGCTTCATCCTGCCCTACTACGAGTCGCTCAACACCGCACTCCAGGGCAGCGACACGGACGCGGCACTCGCGGAGGTCGCTCGCTGCGAAAAGGCGCTGCCCACCCACGCCGCCTTTCCGTTCTGGGCCGCGACGATTCTCTCGTCGCAGGACAAGCCGGCCGAAGCAGTCGTCGCCATTCGCCGCGCCACGGCACTCGACGACGGCGCCAACTTCCTGATTCCGCTCATGCAGGCGACGCTGGAACTCGAAACCCGCAATCCGCTGCGGGCCGAGCGCGCCGCGGACCGGCTGATCAAGATCATGCCGGCGTTGCCGCACGGCTTTTTGTTGCGCGGCCTGGCGCGCCTCGCCGCAGACCGCAAGAAGGAGGCGCGCGCCGACTTCGACCAGGCGTTGCGCCGCGTACCGACCAAGCGCGACCGCCGCGGCCTCGAAGAGAAGATCCGCGAGCGCCTGCCCGACTACGAATTCAAGGGTTGATCAGTTCTGCAACGCGCGCGATGAGCGTGGCGGGGTCGAACGGCTTCTGCAAAAAGCGCGTGCGCTCATCGAGTTCGGGCAGCTTCGTCTTGGCGGGATCCTGCCAACCCGAGACAAACAGCACCCGCAACTCGGGCCAGCGCTCGCGCAGGCGGCGGACGAGTTCCGAGCCGCGCATCGCCGGCATGATGACGTCGGTCACGACCAGATCGACCGGTTCCCCGCGCCCCTCCATTGTTTGCCATGCGTCGAGACCGTTCGCCTCCACGATGACCTCGTAGCCGACGCGCCGCAGTTCGCCAGCGAGCAGGCCGCGCACCGCCGCTTCGTCTTCGACCAGCAGGATGCGTCCGCTCCCACGCTGCTCCGGCTCCTCGGGAGCGCCCGTTTCCGCCTTCACCGTCTCCGCCTCGACACGCGGAATGTAGACATCGAAGCGCGTGCCCCCGTCCGGGCCGGTTGGACTGTCCGGGATACTCGTCACGCGAATGGCGCCCCCGGACTGCTGCACGATTCCAAACACCGTGGCGAGGCCCAGGCCGGTGCCCTTTCCAATCTCCTTCGTGGTGAAGAAGGGCTCGAAGATGTGCCGGACTGTTTCCGGGTCCATGCCGACGCCTTCGTCGGAAACGCCGATGCGCACGTAGGTGCCCGGCCGCAGACCCGGCGCTTCGGCGAGGTCGCCGGGCCCAAGTTCCACGACACTGGTGGCGATCGTCAGCCGTCCCCCGTCCGGCATCGCATCGCGCGCGTTCACCGCGAGGTTGATCAGCACCTGCTCGAACTGGCGCGGATCGACCCGCACGTGTCCCGTTCCCGGCGCAATGTCCACCTCGAGTTCCACGTCCTCACGGATCACGCGACCGAGGATCTTGCGCAATTCGATGATGTGCGGTCCCACGTCGATGATCTGCGGACTCAGCGGTTGACTGCGACTGAATGCCAGCAGCTGCCGCGTGAGGCCCGCCGCGCGCTCGGTCGCGCCGAGCAGCTCGCCGATCTCTTCGACGAACTCGCCGCGCGGCACGAGGCTACGCTTGATGATCTGGCCGTAGCCCTGGATGACCGTCAGCAGATTGTTGAAGTCGTGCGCGACGCCGCCCGCGAGGCGCCCGATCGCTTCCATCTTCTGCGCCTGCCGCAGTTGGCGCAACAGCGTCTCCCGTTCGCTGTGCTCCGCATGCATCGCGATCGTGCGCTCGATCGCGACCGCGAGCCGCCCGAGGTTTTCCTTGTCAACGAGGTTGTCGATGTCCGCCTCGACGCAGTGCGCGGCCTTCGCGCCGTCAATGGCGCGCGTGACGAGCACGAATGGAATGCGCGCCTTCGTGCGGCGCACGATCGACAAGGAACGCAGCTGTTCCAGTTGCGGCAGCGCGAACTCCGACAACACGAGGTCCCACGAGTCCGCCGCGAGCGCATCGCGCAGGTCGGGTTCCGACTCCACGCGGCGCCAACGCGGTTCGAACCCGCCGTCGCGCAATGCGTCAAGCATGCGTTCGGCATCCGCCGAATCGTGCTCCACCAACAGGACCGACAATGCTCTCGCCATGGGCGCGCATTGTGCAGCGCGGGAAGTGTCACGCACAAGCAGATAAGGTAGGCTGTCGCGCATGCGGGAGCAAAAGGGTCCTGTTT
>CBDURV010000158.1:0-7870 GCA_965369495.1 uncultured bacterium | reverse complement strand
AAGGGGCCCATCACCGGCAAGAGCAACAAGAAGCAGCCTGCGGCCGGGAAGCCGAAGCCCCCGCAGCCCCCTCCCATCGCCGCAACGGATGCGTTCGCAATCCTGCGGGAACTACGCACGGCACTCGCGAGCCGCAACGCGACGGGGCTGCCCAACCCGACGCGCGTCCTCGCACTGCGTGAACTCTGGAGCCGAGTACAGAAAGACCAGGCGCTCGCGTGGCGCGCGGAGGCGACCACGCTGCTGCTCACGCTGATCGGCCAGCGTCCGCGCAAGGCACGCGATGTTGCTGCGCGCTGGGACGCGCTGCAGGTCGCCGGCGCCGATGTGCTGACCGCGGTCGGGGGCGGCCAGCCAAAGTCGATCTGGCGACAGCTCGACGCGGGTCCGCTCAAGGCCAAGCTGCGTGACTGGACGCCGACCGGCGCGTACTGGAATTCCGTGCTTTCGGAGTTGTTGCCGCAACGCGGCGGCGACGTGTCGGCGCTGCGACTGCTCGAACTCGCCGTGGAGCCGCAAGACCCCTACCGTGCGCGCACCCTCGCCGCGCTGCGCGGCCTGCGCGGTTTCGTCCAGCTCGCACCCAAGACCCGCTACGATCTGACCCGCGAAATCATCAAGCGCTTCGAAGGGCTCGAAAACGCGAGGCGTGGAGTCACCGGCACGACCGACTCGGTGATCGTGCGCTGGAACGCGCTGGCCCCGGAAATGTTCGCCACGCTGCGCCAACTGACTCGCGACCCCCGCACCCACAAGTACGCCAAGACGAAACGCGGCGACCCGCCGCGCACCCTGGTCGCCTACCGGAAGTGGTTGAGCCGACACAAGGATGTGAGCGGGCCGCCCTGGGCAAACTAAGAACCGAGTCTCGCTCCGCTCATGCACGCTGACGAGCGATCCGTAGCGAAACGGCAACGCGTGGGAAACGGGTGGTGACGAGGGATGCGCGACCTGCGCGAGAACGGGCCGAATCCCGCCCGAATTGAGGCATTTGCGCGCTGCGCGGCGGACGGCACGTTTCCTGCTTCTATGGCCGAGCAGCAGTGGCTGATCTCTGGAGGACCCCCATGCGTATTGGATCGTTTTTGCGTCAGGTCGCGCTCGGCGCGGCGTTGACGGCGTTGGCCTGCCCGGCCGGCGCAGCCCCGGAATGGGCAAGCACTCGCGGAAAGCCCGACGAGGTGCCGATCGGCAAGCCGCCCCCGAACGACGACCAGCCCAAGCCGCCGGTCGACGATGATCAAAAACCGGAGGATGGCGGGAACGCAACGCCCGGCGACAGCGAGCGCAAGGACAGCCCTCGCGATTCGAGCCGCGGCCAGCTCTCGGTGCGTCAATTGGTGCGTGTCGACCTTTCCAATCAGTGCCGCCAGCGGACCCGTTCGCGCACCCGCGACACCGCTCGGTCCGCCAGCACACGCGCACTCGTGCGCACGATTCTGCGTCGGCGATGAAACATCTACGGGGACTACTGGTCCTCCTGTCGGTCTCCGCGTTTGCGGAGGCCGGCAGTCTTCGGACCGCCCTCGACCGGGCGGACGAACTCGTGCGCAGCGGCCACGCCGGCAGCGCGCTGGCGCTTCTGGAAAAAACCGTCGCCGAGTATCCGGACGCGCTCGAGGCGCACCTGCGCTATCAGGATCTCGGCGACGAACGACAGCTCCTACGCACCTACCGCGCCCGCAGCAAGGCGCAGCCGAAAAGCGGCGAGGCGCTGTTTCTCTATGCGCGGCTGGTGAACGGTCGGCGGGCCATCCCGCTCTACCGGCGCATCTTCAAGCTGGCGCCCGGCCTAGTCGAGGCACGCATCGGCTACGCGCGGCTGCTGCTGGCGCAGGGACGCACCAAGGACGCACTGAAGGCGGTGGAACAAGCGGTCAAGATCGGCCCCGACGTGGCGGACGCCCACGAAGCGCGCGCGGCGATTCTCGACAGCACCGATCAACTCAAACAGGCCGAGGCCGGCTACCGTCGCGCACTCGCCATCGACGAACACCATTTCCACGCGCGTCTGCAACTCGCGCAACTGCTCGCCGCCGACGGCCGCGCCAAGGACGCGCGCGCGCATATCGACATTGCACGCAAGCGCGCCCCCGGCGACCCGCGCGTAACGATCATGGTCGGCCTCGTGCTACGGACCATGGGCGTAAAGGCGGAGGCCGCCAAGGTGCTCCGCGATGCGGCCACGACCCTGCCGGAAGACGCACTGGCGCATCTGCTCCTCGCCGGAGCGCTGCTCGATCTCGGTGAACTGGACCCCGCGCTGGACGCGGCGACGCGCGCCCGCAAACTGGCGCCCAAGCTGGCCGCCGCCCACGCGACCGCCGCGCGGGTGCTTCTCGCCCGCAAGCAGTTCGCCTTGGCCATCGCCGCCAGTCGCAGCGCGATTCGACTGGAGCCGACCGCGGGGAACCACGAATTCCTGCTCGCCCTCTGCCTGGAGGCGTCGGGCAAGATTCGCGACGCCGTCAAACACCACAAGCTCGCCGTGCGCAAGGAGCCCGACGAAGTCAGCTATCTGCTGGCGCTGGGTGACGCGCAGGATGTGCGCGGCCGGGCGCGGGACGCGCTGCAGGCGTATCGGGACGCGTCCAAGCGCGAGCCCGACGATCCGGATGTCTGGACGCGTCTCGGCCACCTCGCCGCCGACGCCGGCCGCGGCAAGGAGTCGGTCCGCGCGTTTCGGCAGGCGATCCAACTCGCGCCCGACGAGATCGACCTCTGGAAGGCGCTCGGCATCGTCTATCAGGTCGAATTGGGGAAGTCGGGCGATGCCGAGGAGTGCTATCGCATCTACCTAGCCAAGGGCGGCGACGACAAGCGCGTCGAGGATTGGCTCAACCGCAAGAGCTAGTACGACCGCTCGAATCGCCGCGTGCCGCGAGCGGTTTTGAGTGATGGGTTGTGGGTCGTGAGTCGGACCAGGTCGTCCGTGTGCGCATGAATGCCACGGTGCCCCGGGAGTTCTGCTGCGACGCCGCCATCAACCGAGCCCCAGCGACAGCCGCAACCACCCGCGGCGGTCTGGTCGCGACGCAAAGCCCATAACCCAAAGCCCAAAACCGACCCGGAAACACCCGTCCCGGTCTGTCGTGGCGAATCGAGCCCCCACTTTGCCGCTTGCGCTTCTCGCTTCAACATGTGACTATTAGGTCACCTATGAATGCCGCACGCTCGCTGGCTACCCCGAAGAGCGACGCCGTCTGGAAGGCTCTGGCCGATTCCACACGGCGCACGATCCTCGATGAACTGCGCCGCAAGCCGCGCACGACGGGTCACCTCTGCACGCTCTTCGACATGACGCGCTTCGGCGTCATGAAGCACCTGCGCGCGCTGGAAGAGGCGGGCCTCGTGCTGGTCGAACGGCGCGGGCGCGAGCGCTGGAACCACCTCAACCCGACGCCCATTCGCGAAATCTACCGCCGCTGGATTCGCCCCTTTGAAGAGGAGCAGGCGGACCAGCTATTGAGACTCAAGCGGGTCGTCGAGGGCGACGCCCCCCGCAAGCAGAAGAGGAGAACCAGAAAATGAACGCAGCCGTCGAACAAGCCGCCTCCGTGCGCGAGGTCCTGCTGGAGATCACCATCGAGGCGCCGCGCGAACGCGTCTGGAAAGCGCTCGTCGAAGACACGTCCGCCTGGTGGCACAAGGACTTCTTCACCCGGCCCGCCAAGGGCTTTCACATCGAACCCAAACTGGGCGGCTGGATGTACGAGGACTGGGGCGACGGCAACGGTCTGATCTGGGGCAGCGTGACCGGCGTACAGGAAGCCGAGATGCTGCAGGTCGTCGGCGACCTGAACGCCGACTGGGGCGGCCCGCACCGCGGCATCATGGACTGGACGCTCACGACGGCCGAAGAGAACGCAGATGCCACCGTCGTCCGCTTTCGTCACGGCCTCTTCGGCCACGTCTCCGAAAAGACGCGCGAATCGCTGGATGGCGGCTGGCGCATGCTTTTCGAGGGCTGCCTCAAGCCGTATGCGGAAAAGTAGCCTGCAATCAACTCGCCCGCCCGCTCGTATCCTGAAGTAGGCGATGACTGGAAGCGAGCGAGCCCCCCTTGAAGAGACGCTTCAGCGCGGGTATCGCTACGCCCTGTCGCTCACCCACGATGCGGGCCGGGCGGAGGATCTTCTGCACGACGCCGTCGTCTCGGTGCTCAAGAAGAAGAAACTGCGCGAGCTGCCCTACCTGATCACGACCATCCGCAACCGGTTCGTCGATCTCTACCGGCGCGAGCGACTGGTCGTCATGCATCCGCTCGACGAAGTCACCGAGGCGGAACTCGACGTGGAGGAGGCTCCCCTCGACGGGGCCATGCTCGAAGAGGCGCTGGGCATTCTGCGCCCGCCCGAACGCGAGGCGCTCTACCTCTCCAGTGTCGAGAGCTACACCGCACAGGAGATCGCCGATCTCACAGGCAGTCCGCGCGGCACGGTACTGAGCCTGATCCACCGCGCGCGCCAAAAGCTGCGCCGTTTCATGGACGACCAGGCGCTGCAGGACAGGGAGGCACTCGCATGACCATGCAGAACACGGCAGAGGGTCAGGTCCGCGACCACTACGACGCGCAGTCGATGCGCCCCGAGAAGCTGGAAGAACTGACCGCCCTCGCGACGCCGCGCTGGGAACGCGCCGTGTTGCCGGCCGCGGTCGCCGCGATCGTTCTCGTCGCGGTTTCGCTCGCGAGTTCCATGGCCGACCTCACCAGATCTGATCTCACCGGGGCGATCGGCGAGGAGATCGCGACCAACCATCGCCGCGATCTCGATCCGGAGTTCCGTTCCAGCGACATCGCGGTGATCGCCCAGCACATGGATCACCTCGACTTCGATCTGCGCGCTGCCACGAGCATCGCGGAGCGCGGCCTGCAGATCGTCGGCGCCCGCTACTGCTCGGTGCAGGGACGCGTCGCCGCGCAACTACGACTGGCCGATGGCGGCACGCTCTACGTCGTGCGCGCCTTCGGCCGGGTGCGCGAGGGAACGCAGCCGCACGACGACATTTTGGTGGAACTATGGCGCGAGGGCGATCTGCTGATCGGGCTCGCGGGAGACAAATCGTGAAAACCGCATTCATACTCCTGGCGTTCACTCTGTCCGTTCACGCTGCCCCGCGCCTCTTGACACCCAATCAGCTGCTGAATGTGGACGCGAAGGCACAGACGCTCTTCGTCGATTGCACCGACGCCTACCTGAACCGTTTGGCGCGCTTCACCGACCTGCGCGACCTCGCGATCACCGGCCCCTACCACAACGGCCTCTGACGCCGCGTGACCACGGTCACCGACGCCGGTCTGGCGTTGCTCGTCAAGCTCCAACCCAATCTTCGCCGCCTCGACCTCGGGTACGTGGTGGGTCTTACCCACAAGGGGTACGCGCATCTGGCCCACCTCAAGCAGCTGGACGAGCTGAAGCTGATTGCCCCCAAGTTCGATGATCGCGCCGCGGGCTTGATCTCGAGGCTCGCGCTCCGCAAGCTGACCGTGCAGCAGAGCGCCATCACCGACGCAGCCACGAAACAGTTCGCGACGATGAAGCACCTGGAACACCTCGATCTGATGGGCTCGCGCAAGCTGACCGACAACGGAGTGGCTCAACTGGCCGCGCTCAGGTCGCTCAAGACCCTCAACGTCACGGGGGCGCGCGGCGTCACCGACAGCACCCTGCGCGAATTGGCCACGCTGCCGCTCGTCTCCCTCGATCTCACCTCATTCGGCTGCGCCAAGAACCCGACGTCCGCCAAGTTCACCGACGAAGGACTTTCCGCACTCGCGACGGTGACCACCCTGCGGCGCGTCGTCATAGGCGGCGCATCGCTCGTCACCGACAAGGGAGTCGCCGAACTCCGCGCTGGCCCCACCAAGCGCGAAGTAGTGCGCGGCCGAACTCGAGTCGACTAACGGCGGTGGCAGGCCGGCATCTCCAGTCGTTCCGCAACCACGAGACGATGAAAAAAAAGCGGGCCGCCCCGTGAGGGAGCGACCCGCTTGATTCGATCGAAATCCGACGTTAGGTCGACGTCCGCTTCGCTTCCTTGAGCTTGAACTCGAGGACGGCGGCTTCCGAGAGCTTCCAGTCGGCCATCTTCTCTTCGTACTCCGCCTGCTTCTTGGCGAGCTTCTTGAGCTTGGACTTGTACTTCTTGGGGTCGGCGTTGTAGCGCTTGGCGTCGGCGGCCAGCGTGGTGCGGACACCATCGAGACGATCGAGTGCGTTGAGCAGCTTTGCGTACTTGCTCTGCATCGAGCTGAAGCTGTTCTTGTACTCCGACTTGGCGAGCTTACCCATCGCCTTGTTGATCTTGCTGGCGCTCATCGCCTTGCCCTCGAGGACCTTGACGACCTCGTAGTTGCGCTTGACGAAGAGCAGACGCGGCGCCGACTTGCCGTGCTCCTTGAGCAGGCGGTCTTGCGCGGCGTTGGATTCCGTGATCTTCACGAGGCGGAAGAACTTGGAGCCGATGCCGACCCGCTCGTCCTTGAAGGCGATGTCCTCGAGCTTGCGGACGCGCGAGTTCGTCGAATCGTCGGCGGTGATGTAGATCACCATCGGGCGCTCGGAGACGGTGCGTCCCGCTTCCGGCGCGGCAACGGCATCACCAGTGGACGCGGCTTGCGGGGCGACGGACGCGACTGATTCCCAACGGAGGTTAAGGCGAGCCAGACTGGCTCCCGATCGACCACCGGGGCATCACCCCGCTTCGGTCGGCGATACGAGCGCGGCTACCGCGACGAACGCGGGAATGGCCAGCATGAAAATTCGATTCGACGACATCGGGGGAGTCTCCTTATCCGGAACAACCGTCCCGGAGCTACGCCACAACTCGGGCGGCGCGTTGGGCACCACCTCTTCCACAGAAGAGAATACCCCACGACAAGGCCTCTTTTTGGAAGTTGTTTCGTCAAATCGAGCCTGCTCCCAGCGGGTACGGGGGGCGAAATGCGGGCAATCTGGCTGCTTTTGGGTATCGACTGCGGAATCGCGTCGGTTTTCTGGGCGGCCCACTCGGACAACGATCCGCTGCGCAGGTCGCTCCCGCACCCACCCACTCGTCCTAGAGCAGAGATCCATTCACCCGGCGCCAGCCGAGCCATGCGTCGCCCTACGTGCGCTTCTTTTTGACAGCCTTCTTCTTGGTCGCCTTCTTCTTGCGTGCGGTTGCCCCGAGCACTCCCTCGTAGTTCGCCAGGAACGCCTCGACCGGCACGCGCTTGACGGTTTCCGTCACCACATCGAGCGGCACGTCGTCGATGCTCTTGATGCGCACGCACGACTTGCCCATGTCGAGCTTCTTGCCACTCTTCTTCCACGCCTTTTCGAACCAGCTCTTGTGCCCCTCGTCGCCGTAGACACACATCAGGTAGAGCGAGATGTAGTTTTTCTGCGAGGCGAGTCCGGCGAACGGCACCGGCTGCTTGGGGTCGCAGTGGTAGCCGTCGGGATACACGCTGTGCGGCACGAACCAGCCGATGAACCCGTACTGGATGCCCTCCTTGTAACCCTTGGGCAGTCCCTTGTTGACCGCGGCGCGGATCTTCTGAAGCGCAGCCTTGCGATCGGCGTGCAGGCTGTCGAGATACTGTTTGACTGTCGTGGGCTTGGCGGCCATGCGATTGCTCCTTTGCGGCGGATCATACGCGAGTCAGGTTTGCGGGGATGTCGGCGTGCGCGTGTTTCCCTCTACATGAAAAGCTCGATCACGCTCATCATTCTCACCCTGCTGTTTGCCGGCGAAGTCGCGGACGCCGGATGGAGGTCGCGCTGGCGGCGGCGCCCCGTTCCGACCCAGCCCCCCCCCGCCCCCCCGGAAAACGCCCCAAGCCGCACGGAACCAAAAGCAACGACTCCGGCGGCGCGCCCATGCC
>CBDURV010000157.1:0-7910 GCA_965369495.1 uncultured bacterium | reverse complement strand
GGCCAGGAACCAGGCGAGGATTGCCACGACCGCGATCGCCGCGAGAATTCCCTTCCGCATAGGGAGATTCTAGGCGTTCGTCCAGCCGCGTGTCACTTGCTTGCGGCGCCGGACGCCGGGGGCTCATCCTTGAGCGTGAATCGACCGAGATTCGTGCGGCCGTCGATCTTCACCCTCTCTTGCAGAACGGGCTTCCACCCGTTCGGGCCCTCCACCTTGAGCCAGTACCAGTCCGGCGCCAGGTTCAATATGGCGAACCAGCCCTCGTCGTTCGTGGACGTGGTGGATTCGGGCGCGCCCTCGAACCTGATGTCGTAGTCCGCGGCCGGTTCGCCATTCGCGTGAAACACGCGGCCGATGACGTTGTGGGTGCGCTTGAGACGCACCTCGAACGGTTCGTCGCCCGCAGGTGCGCGCCAACCCCACTGCGACGAATCGTCGTGTCCGATCGAGCCTACGGAGAGCCGGTAGGTCTGGTTCTTCTGCACCGCAACGCGGGCGACTCCGTCTGCGTCCGTCTCCACGTTGCTTCCGCCGCGCAGCGCGCGGGCAAAGGTCCCGCTCCTAAGTGTCGGCTCCATCGTCACGAGCGCGCCCGCAATTGCGTTGCCCTGCCTGTCCACGACGCGCACGGTCGCCCCAACCGGTTCGCGAATCACGATGGTGGTCGGGGGATCGGAGGCCAGCAACCGCGTGACCGCCGTCGCGCAGACTTCACGCCCGTACCCGGGACTGGCGTGAAGCACGAACGTCTGGCCGGGCGGCGCCTCGACGCGCATGTTCATCTCCCCTGTGGCATTGTCCGCCTGTCCGTCCGCCGGTATCCGGAACCCCTCTCCATCGGGGTAGGCGCACACTTCGCAACCGATGGGCGCACCCTGCGCGTCAACACACCGAATGCTGAGATAGGAATAACGCGGCATCGCGAACTGGATCGTCGCCGCGTCCGAAATAGGGGGTCCGGGGGCGTGCGCGGTCAGCTCGTCGCTCATTCTCGCGTGGATCCGGTATGGCGTTTCCAGCGGCGGCTCAAACCGGCAGCGCCCCCGCTCGTCGGCGATGCCGCGGGCAATCAAGACCGACTCCTTGCCGACCAGTTCGGGCGTTCGAAGGCGAATCTCGCAGCCCTCCGCGGGCCGCCCGTCTGGCAACAGGACCGTGACGACCAGCTCAACCGGCCTCGTATGCTCGCACGCAGCCAGGAGCGTGGCGATCACGAGTATGGGGAGTGTCCAACGCACCGATCGATTCTAGCCGTTGTTAGACTCTGGGGGCGATGCAGGAGGCACCCAAAGACAAGCTCGGACGCCCGATCCGCGATCTGCGGATCTCGGTGACGGACAAATGCAACTTCCGCTGCGGCTACTGCATGCCCGAGGAGGTCTTCGGCGAGGCGTACAAGTTCCTGCCCAAGGCGCAGATCCTCAGCTTCGAGGAGATCGTGCGTATCGCGCAAGCGGCCGTCGGGCTGGGCGTGAAAAAGCTGCGGCTGACGGGCGGCGAACCGCTGCTGCGTGCCGATCTGCCCGAGTTGGTCGCGCAGTTGGCGGCGATTTCCGGGGTCGAGGACCTGAGCCTCACCACCAACGGCTACCTGCTCGCCGGTTACGCGGCCGCCTTGAAGAACGCCGGGCTACATCGCGTCACGATTAGCCTCGATACGATCGACCCGGCCGTCTTCAAGCAGATGTCCGGTCGCAAGTATGGCCCCGAGCCGGTGCTTGCCGGTATCGACGCCGCGGCGGCGGTCGGCCTCGGTCCGGTCAAGATCAACGCGGTCGTGCAGCGCGGCGTCAACGACCACACGCTGCTCGGCCTCGTGGACCACTTCCGCGGCAGCGGCCACATCGTGCGTTTCATCGAGTTCATGGATGTCGGCAACCTGAACGGCTGGAACCTTGAGAGCGTCGTGCCCGCCGGCGACGTCGTCGCGACGATCGGCGACGAGTGGCCGCTCGAACCGATCGACCCCAACTACGCCGGCGAAGTCGCGCGTCGCTATCGCTTCAAGGACGGCGCGGGCGAGATCGGCATGATCACATCGGTGACGCAGCCCTTCTGCACGGGATGCACGCGCGCACGCCTTTCGCCCGAAGGCAAGCTCGTCACCTGCCTGTTCGCCAGCGACGGCCACGACCTGCGCACGCTACTGCGCGATGGCGCGACCGACGCCGAACTCGTGGACCACCTGCGCGGCATCTGGTCCGCCCGCGACGACCGCTACTCCGACCTGCGCTCCGCCGAAACCCCCGGCACCCGCCGCAAGATCGAGATGTACCACCTCGGCGGCTAGAACCGCAACAGCATCGCGTCGCCCGCTCGTAAGTGTCTGCCGCTGAGTAGGTTACCGCCGGTGTGCGCGGCACGACTGCCGCACTCAGGGGAGGGCAGCGGCGAGCGCCCGAATGTGATCGGGGCCGGTGCGGCAGCAACCGCCAACGAGCCGGGCTCCGGCGTCGATCCAGCGCCGCGCGGCTTCGGCGAAGTCGGCGGAGTCGTTGGTGCCCGACCATCGGCGAGTTACACCATCGAACTGCTCACCGGAGTTGGGGTAGACGACGATCGGGTGGTCGGACGCCGCACGCAGTTGGGCGATGAGCGCATCGATGTGGCGTGGCGCCGTGCAGTTGACACCGATGGCGAGCACGTTGGGTGCGTCGGCACACGCCTCAACCGCCGCGCGCAGCGGCGTGCCGTCGCGCAGGTGCTTACCGTCTTTGCAGGTGAAGCTGAACCAGACTGGCATGTCGGGGCGCGCAGCGGCGATTCGGGCGAGTGCGCGTGCCTCGTCCGCGCGCGGAATCGTCTCGCACGCCATTACGTCCGGTCCAGCGTCGGCCAGCAGCGCGTATCGCTCCGCGTGCCAGTCATGCAGCGCCGCTTCGTCCATGCCGGGGTAGTTGCCGGTGAACTCGGCGCCGTTGGCCAGCGCGGCGCCGTACGGCCCCACGCTCGCCGCCACGTAGCGCGCGCCCGCCTCCCGGGCGAGGCGTACGCTGCCCGCGTCGCCTCTCGCCTGGTAGCTGGCCGTGATCACGCATTCCGAGCCGGCGTCCACGTAGGCGCGGTGCACCTCGAGGATCGCCTCGGGCGCGTCGCTCAACAGCCGCGCCGACCAGAGCGGATCGTCGAGATTCCAGCCGCGCGCCTCCAGTTCGGTGGCGAGACCGCCGTCCAGCAGCAGCACCCTGCCCGAGTCGACGCGCGCACGTATCGTCATCATCGTCATCCTCCCGTAGCATGATGCGCATTCCGATGGAAGCGGCGGCGGCGTCCCTGCGTGGACTATCCAAGAGCTACGGCGAGTTTGCGGCCGTTTCAGGCCTCGATTTGGAGGTGCAGCGCGGGGAGCGCTTCGCGTTGCTGGGCCCCAATGGCGCGGGCAAGACGACGACGATTCGCATGCTCATGGGCATTCTGGAGCCGTCGGCGGGCACCGCGGAGATCGGCGGCCTCGACTGCTTTCGCGAGCGGGCGCAGGTCATGCAGCACGTCGGCTACCTGCCCGACGAGCCGGTCTTCTACGACTACCTGCGCGGGCGCGAGGTGATCGATTTCGTGATTCGCATGCGCGCGCTTGATCGCGAGCAAGCCGACAGCCGCCGCGATGCGCTCATCGAACGCTTCGGCCTCGGGGACGACCTGGGCGAATTCGCCGTCAACTACTCCAAGGGCATGAAGAAGAAGCTGGCGATCATCTGCGCGCTGGTACACGACCCCGACTTCCTGATTCTCGACGAGCCGACCAACGGACTCGATCCGTACGCGACGCGCATCTTCCACGAGCTGATTCGCGAACGGACGGCGGATGGGCGCAGCGTTTTCTTCAGCACCCATCTGCTCGACCAGGCGGAGCGCCTCTGCGACCGCGTGGCCATCATGGAGAAGGGGCGCATCGCCGCCTGCGGCCGCCTCGACGAACTCAAGGCGCAGCTTGCGCCGGGAGGCTCACTCGAGGAGGTGTTCTTCCGCGTTACCGGGGATCACACCGGATCGGAATCGTGACCCCGAGCACAGGTCGCGTTCTCTATCTGCTCACGGCAACCGCGCTGCGGCGCCGCGTCAATCGCATGGGCGCGTTGTCGTGGGGGCGTCGCAAGGACAAGGACGCGGGGCGCACCGCAACCGTAGCCAAGCGCGGGCGCTCTCCCGTCCTCGTCGCTCTCGTCGGCGCGCTCTTCCTGCTGCAGGCGTTCGCCATGTCCTACAACTTCACGTACAGCGCGGTGAATACCGCGGAGCGGGCGTACGCGCCGGGCAAGACGTTGCAGAAGCCTCCCGAGTTCGGCAAGCCCATCTGGGTCGATGCCGCACCCGCCGACGCCGTGCTGCGTCCGTTCGCCATCGTCTTCACGCTGCTGGTATTGGCGATCTTCTTCCTCGGCCTCGGCACGGGGAACGCGGAGCTTTCACAGGTCGGCTGGTCGATGGAGTGGCTCTTCACCTTTCCCGTGCCAACGCGCGGGCTGGTGCTCGCGAAAATCGGCGAGTACGGGCTCACCTCCATCTTCTCGTGGCTCACCGTACTCCCGCTCGCCACGACACTCTATTGGTGCGCGGGGTGGGGTTGGGCGGCGGTCGCGATGGGGCTCGGCGCCGCCGCCGTGATCGCCTTTTCCGTCGGGTCGCTGCGCGTGTTGGCCGAGTCCTACCTGCGCAAGAAGATGTCGCGCCACCGCGTCAAGAACATCCAGGCGCTCTGCACGATCGTCGGCATGCTGCTGCTCTTCGCCGTCTTCGCGCTGGTCGTGCGCGGACGCGCGCCGGCCCTGCTCTCCACCCTTACGACCTACCTCGGCGAAGTGCTGCTCTTCGCGCCCGGCGGTTCCATCGCTCTCATGGGCCACTCGCTGGTTGGTGGTCTGGTCGTACTCGCCTGGGCCGTGTTGGCGATCGGCGGCGGCCTGGTCGCAACCAACGGGCTGTTGTCGAACGGGCTCGTTTCGGGCGGCGGCCCGTACTCCGGAGCCAGGGACGCGCGCCCTTCGCGCATCGGCGGCATTCTCGCCAAGGACGTGCTGCTGCTGCGGCGCGACCGCAACATCATGATGCAGACGCTGGTGCTGCCGGCGATCATCGTGGGCTTCCAGTTCCTGGTCAATCCGGCACTCATGTCGGCGGGTAGCCCGCGCGGCCTCGCGGTGCTCGCGTTCGGCGTTGCGGCCTATGTGCTCATGTACGGAGGGTTCTCGGTGCTCACCGCGGAGCGCAACGCACTCTGGTTGCTCTACAGCCTGCCGCAGCGCCTCGATCGCCTCTTCGTCCGCAAGACGGTGTTGTGGGGCGGTGTCGCGATCGTCTACGCGACCGCGGTGCTGGCGGTGGCATGGCGACCGCAGGAGTCGATGGAACTGATCGACTGGATGTCACCCGGGTTCGTGCTGGTCGGCGTCGTGCTGCACGCCTTCCTTGCCGGCGCGATGGGGGTGCTGGGGGCCGACCCGTTCGAGACGGAGATCCACAAGAAGGTGCGGCCCGAGTGGTCGATGCTCTACATGCTGGTGGCTGCCAACTACGGCATCACGCTGGCGACGGGCGACCTCTGGTCGGTGCTTGTTCTGAACGTGCTGCTCGCGTTCGTGGTGGTGTCGATGTGGGACCGCGTCGCCGCGCGCCTGCCGTATCTGCTCGACCCGTCCGCGTCTCCGGTGCGCCGTATCCAGGCGAGCGACGGCCTCATCGGCGCGTTCATCTTCTTTGCGCTGCAGCAGATCGCCCTGTACATCGCCGTCAAGGTGGGCGTTCCGGAGCCGTTCGCGCTTACGACCACCTACGCCTTCGCCGGCGCGCTCACGATCGGTTTCGGCGCGCTCTGGTTCTGGCGCAGCAAGGTGCGCGACGTCATCGACGATCTCGGACTGCGCGTCTTCTCGCTCAAGAAAATTCTTTTGGGCGCGCTGACCGGCCTGGCTTGCGCCGGTGTCGCCGCCGTCTATCTGCACACCGTGCCGCTGGCCGAAGACGCCACCTTGCGCAGTCGCGCGTTCTTCCTGGACAAGACCGAGATGCGCAATGCGGTGCTTCTGCTGACCATCGTGTTGGCCCCGCTGATCGAGGAGATCTTGTTTCGCGGCCTGCTTTTCACCGGCATGCAGCGCATCATGCGCCCGTGGTTCGCGGTGCTGGGAAGTGCCGTGGTTTTCGGCGTGATCCACCCCGCGATCTCGTTCGCCCCCGTCTTCGTTTTGGGCATCGGCACGGCACTCGTTTTCAACCGCACGCGCTCGATCTGGGCCGCCATCGTCACGCACATGACCTACAACGCCTTCGTGGTCGCAGCGAACATCATTTGATAGCGCTGCGATCCGCGCTCGCGCTTTTTGACTGCCCATTCACCAAGAGCAGTGCGGCGCGGTCGGATGTCGGGTCGGTTGCCGCGATTATCGACTCGACGCTATCGATGCCGAACTGCTCGCCCGCGCCTCGTGAGTCATGCAGGCTAGGCGTGTGTTGCGCGGCGGTTCCGGGGTTTGGTGGCTGCCCGTCTTGCGGCGGCCTGCAGTGCTCTACGGCAGCGCCAGCATCCGGTCGAGCGCCAGCTTGGCATCCCGCATGACGCTGTCGGGGAGGGTGACCTGCTCGGCGTCTTCGATGTCGCGCATCGTGTCGAACAGGTTGTACAGATTCACGCGGTACATGTTCGGGCAGAGCGAGCGCGAGAGCGTGTGCACTTCCTTGTCGGGGTGCTCGAACGCGAGGCGGTGGATCATGTTGATCTCCGTGCCGATTGCGAACTTGGCGCCCGCGGGTGCGTCGGCGACCTTCTTGCACATCTGGCTGGTCGATCCGGCGAAGTCGGACGCGCCGATGACCTCCTCGGTGCACTCCGGGTGCGCCATGACGTAGACGCCCGGCCACTTGGCGCGCGCCTCGTCGACGTGCGTGGTGGTGAAGTGGGTGTGGACGTGGCAGAAGCCTTTCCACAGGAGCACCTTCGAGTTGCGGAACTGCTCCTCGGTGAGGCCGCCGAGCGGATAGCGCGGGTCGTAGATGACGACCTGGTCGCGCGGCAGGTTCTGGGAGTTGGCGACGTTGCGACCGAGGTGCTCGTCGGGATAGAAGATGATCCGCTCGCCCTGCTCGAAGGCCCAGTCGAAGACCCTCGAGGCATTCGACGAGGTGCAGACCACGCCGCCGTTGCGGCCCGTGAACGCCTTGAGTTCGGCGTCGGAGTTCATGTAGGTGACCGGAATCGTGCCGGCGGCGAGGCCGCGCTCTTCGAGGCCGGCCCAGGCCGCTTCGACCATCGGGCTACTGGCCATATCGGCCATCGGGCAACCGGCGCGCGCGTTGGGATGGAAGACCTTCTGGTCGGGCCGTGCCAGCACGCGCGCGGATTCGACCATGAAGCGCACGCCGCAGAAGATGATGTACTCGGCTTCGTCCTGCCGGCTTGCCGCGCGGCAGAGTTCGAACGAGTCGCCGCGGAAATCGGCCAACTCCACGATCTCGCGGCGTTGGTAGTGGTGGCCCAGCAGGACCATGCGCTGGCCGTACTCGGCCTTGATCTCACGGATGCGCGCTACGACCTCGGCCTCGTCCATGTCGTGGGGCGTGGTCGTGCGCGGGGCAATGTCGGTCATCATGCCTGCGGGAATCATGCTCTCCTCCGTGGGACACTTAGTGTCAACTAGACACTTATTATAACCGCGGCGGCCGCTCGACCGTAGGTTTTTCGAGCCCGCTATACTCCGCCGCTATGGCTCCCGAGCGCAATCCTCCCTCCGCCCTGGAGAGGCTTGTTCGCGAAGGCTCGGACGAGGACATTAAGCGCTTTTTCCTGCTGCTGCGGCCGCCGGAAATCGCTGATCTCGTCGAGGCTATCCACGAGGATCAGCGCGCCCGGCTAATGCGTCTGCTGGGCGCCCCGCTCGCCTCGGACGTGTTTCGCGAGATCGAGGAGCAGGAGC
>CBDURV010000156.1:0-7944 GCA_965369495.1 uncultured bacterium | reverse complement strand
ACAAATTCTCCCTGCGATGGCGCCGTGAAGCAGCATGGCGGCTTTGCAGCCGGCCGACTCTAGAGGAATCTAGCGCTGTCGTAATAGGCTCCGTAGTAGCGAACGAAGTGTTGCCGCGGATCGGGGATCTGTTGCGCGAGAAATGTGCTGGCAGGATTGCCCGCCAGCTGAGTCAACGAAAACAGGCGATCAACCGCTCGGCTTCCGCCTCGATGGTCTGTGCGGGACCTGCCAGATGTTCGCCTACGACGGTGTGCAGGGCGTCGCGAAACTCCCGCCGCGCCTTCGCGTATTCGTGATGAACCCCGGCAGCGGCGTGCCCCCAGAGCTTGGCGATCTCGCGAATCGGCAGGCCCTCCTGAAAGCGCAAGCGCAGGATTTCGACGCGCCGCACCGCCTCGGGACCGGCCGCTCGCGCGAGGTCGGCCTGAAGCCGCCCGGCTTGGCGCAAGATCGCGGACGCCCAGGCGCGATCGAACTCCGCGGCCAGCGAGCGCTCCCGCGCGGGCGCGTCGTGTTCATGGCCAAGGCGCTGGCCGCCCTTCGCCCGCGCCCGCTCGATGCGCTGCGCAACGTGCCGCACCACGCCGCACAAAAACGCGCGGAATCCGCCCGGCCGTCCCGGGTCGGCGCGCCCCAACGCCCCGTTCTCGCGAAAGCAATCCAAAAAGACCTCCTGGATGGCATCCTCGATCTCACCAACGAGCGCGGACCCGCGCCACCGCGCCGCAAGACAGGCCCGGATCACCTGCGCATAGCGACGGGAGAATTCCGCCCGATCCGAGGCTCGTCCTGAAGCGGCGCCGCGAATCATCGTCCAGCAAGTAGATTCGGTTTGCGCCACGCCGTTGATTTTGTGTTTCCGGGCCCTACTTTGCAACCGCACGGACAAGAACTGCGTCGACGTCAGCCCAGAGCTGCTTCCAGCTTGCATGTTCCGCTTCCGGCAGTCCGCCGAGACGATCGCGCACGCTGGTGAAATCGGGGTCATCCTTCCAGTGCTGCAGGATCGGCTTCGCCTTGGCCGGCGAGCGCGCCAGCTGATCCAGGTTCTTGCGCAGCCACTCAAGCGCCCGGTCGCGCCACTCGGGTGTCTTTACGAGTACAGCCGCGCATGCCGCGTTGTAACGCAGGTCCTGCGTGCCTGCGACCTGGTCCAGAACGGTATTGTAAAAGCGGGCCGAGTCCGAGAACCGCTTTTTGATGTAGAGCATGCCGGCAACCATCACGCGTTCTTGCAGGTCTCTTGGCTTCGCTTCGCCGGCGACCAATCCAGGCAGGCGGCCTTCGAGGTCCACGAGGTATTGCGCATGCTGGACCCATTGCGGGGAGGGGTAGTGCCACCCCGGAAGCCGCGATCCCAGTGCGTGCCCCTTGCGGAGCGACGCCAGCGCCTGCTTGAACTTGCCTTGCTGCCGCAGCAGGTGGCCGAGATTGCAGTGGACCTCGCCGTAGTCGGGGTTGATGCGCAGCGCTTCGCGAAACTCAAGGGCCGCCCCATCCGCATCCCCTTTTCTCCAAAGGGCGTTGCCAAGGTTGTAATGCGCGTTGCGATGGTTCGGCTCGAGCCGGATGGCCGCGCGGTGAGCTGCCACAGCCGCATCGGCGTCGCACTTGCGGTAGAAGGCCACACCCATGTTGACGTGAGCGTCCGCCATCCCGGGATCAAGCCGGAGCGCGGCGCGCGCGGCGGCGATGCAGCCATCGAGATCGCCCTTCGTCATGAGGGCCTGGCAGAGATTCACGTGCGGCGTGGCATCCGACGTGTCGAGACGAATCGCCATCCGGTAGGACGCGATGGCTTCGTCCACGGCGCCCTTTGCCATGAGCGCGAGCCCGAGCAAGGAGTGCGCTCGGCTCCGATCAGGCCTGAGCCGAATGCTCTCCCGATGCGCAGCGATGGCCCCTTCGAGATCGCCCTTGTGCACGAGCGCGGCGCCAAGGCCTCCGTGCGCGTACCAGTCGCCCGGATTGAGAGCAAGAGCCCGGCGATGCGCAGCAATCGCGCCGTCGGCGTTACCGCCCTGCAAGCGCGCAAGGCCGAGGTTGACATGGCCGGCGGAGTCTTTCGGATCGATGCGGATGGCCTCATTTGCCGCGGTGATCGCGCCTATCACGTCACCGATCGATATGAGCGTCGCGCCGAGGTTGATGTGCCCCGCATTGTCGTCAGGATCCAGCCGGATCACCTCGCGAAACGCCGCGATCGCGCCGTCGATGTCGCCCTTCATCTTGAGTGCGTGCCCCAGGTTGTTGTGCGACATGGCGTGCGTCGGGTCGAGACGGATCGCTTCGCCGTAAGCTGCAATCGCTTCATCGACGCGGCCTACTGCGCGCAGGACGTTTCCGAGGTTGTAGTGGACGACACTATCGCCGGGCGTCAGGCGCGCGGCCTGCCGGGCTATCGTCACCGCCTCGTCGGCGACCGCCGCAATCTGGATTTGATCGCCGACGTCGGCGAGTGCAACGGTGAAGCAAGACCAGTGATGCGCTGTTCCCGGCGCTAGCCGGATTGCCGCCCGAAACGCCTGGTGTGAACGCTCCCGATCCCCGGCGTTGCCGCAGGCATGGGCGAGGCTATGCCACGCGAAGGCAGACGACGGACGCAGGGCGATCGCGGCCTCGCAGAACCGAAGCGCCTCGGCAGGCGCGGCGGTGCGGAGCCACCGGCCGAGATGGATGTTGATCCAGAAGTCGCCGGGGCTCGCGCCCCAGGCCCGACGCGCCGTCGCAACTGCCGCCTTCTTTTCCCCGACTGTTCGGAGCGCCACGGCCAGGAGGTCCAGCGTGCGGACCGAGAGGTCGTCGCGACCGGCCGCTTCGGCCGACAGCGACAACAGGGCGCTGGCATCGGTGTCGTCGAGCGCGTCCCGGAGCCGGTTGCGCCAGGGGTCGGGATCGATGATGCGCGCGAGCGCAATCAGGCTGGCAGGGTCGGTATCCAGATCGCGTCGCATCCATGCCCATTCGTCCAGCGTGGCCGCCAAGTTGATGGAGATGCCCGCCCAGTTCGACCCGACCTCGGCCGCCGCGGACTGCGGGGACTCCACATCGACGCCGTGCTTGGCAAAGAGCGCAACCAGCGCCGCATCGGTCCCGGCTTCCGTCCCGTAGTCATCGCCGCGCTCGAGCCGGATCTCGTCGATCGCTAACAGCAGCCGCTGTTCGCCGTCGCGCTGCTGCTGCCGCTGCAAAGCCGCCCGCTCCTCGGCGTGGGTCGCGGACAGCACGGCGGCCGCGCGGGAGCGCGTTGCCTCGTCGGCATCGCGCGATAGCGCTACGGCCTGCTCCGCCGCCGCGCGCGACTCGACCCACTGCCCCATGCCCCGGTGGCGCTGGGCGCGGGTCAGCGCCGACGCAACCGCATCCGCGGCTTGCCGCTGGCGCGCGCGGGTGCGGCCCGAAAACGTCGCGTAGCTCACGCCGGCAATCGCTATGGCGAAAACCACGGCGACACCGAGCACCAGCGACTGCTTGCGGGCGCGACGTTGGCCGACCACCTCGAGCCGGACCCGTTTTGTCTCCTCCGCGGCTTTCGCTGCCGCAACCTCCGCGCGGTGCACGCGTTCCTCGACGTCGGCGATGTAGGCCAGTATTGCGTCGCCGACCTCGGCACCGTCCGCCGGACGGTCGGCGCGCAGCGGCGAGAGACACCGGCGCGCCAGCGCAACGATTTCGCGGTCCGCTTCGCAGCCGTCCAGTCGCCTATACGCGTCCTCGAGCTGCGCCTGCGCCGCCTGCATGAAGACGTCTGTGCGTTCCCCGTCATAGGGCGGCTTGCCGGTCAGGATCTCGCACAGGATTGCACCCAGCGAAAAGACGTCGGAACGTTCGTCGAGTTCGTCCACCTGTCCCAGCGCCTGCTCGGGGGGCATGTAGGCGGGCGTGCCCATGACCGAACCGACTTCGGATTCTGTTCCATCGCTGGAACGCTGTGTGGCGATGAGGGTGACATCGACCTCGGGAGCGGGGCGCCGCTCGTCGGCGACGCCGCCCCGGGCCAGCACCTTGGCGAAGCCCCAGTCGAGCACCTGCACTTCACCAAACGCACCGACCATGACGTTGGCTGGCTTTAAGTCGCGATGCACGACGCCACGCTCGTGCGCATACGCGATCGTCCGACAGATCTGCTCAAAGACCTGAAGCAGCCGCCGCCGGGAAATGCCGCCGTCCCGCAGCATGGCCGCCAACGTCTTGCCCTTCACGAGCTTCATCGCGATGTAGGGCCGCCGGTCGGCGCGCATACCCAACTCGTAGACCGGTACGATCCCGGGGTGTTGGAGCTGTCCGGAGATCTGCGCCTCATCGACGAACCGCTGCATCATCTCGGGACTGTCCGCGTGGCCGGCACGCAACACCTTGAGCGCAACATCGCGTCCGATGTCGACGTCACGGCCACGCCATACCTCGCCGACGCCACCTTGGGCCAACCGACCCAGCACTTCGTAGCGCCCGCACTGGTCGGTCGCATCACCGGACGGTGCGCCGCGCAGCATCACCCGGCGCGGTTTCTGCCCCGCAGCCTCGAGACGGACGAATACACTCTGGTCGTCGGGCATCCCTACTTCTCCTTCCCTTGCAGCAAGACATCGACATCGTTCCAGAGCTTTTTCCAGCCGGCGCGCTCCGCCTCGGGGAGATCGTCAATCCGATCGCGCACCGCGGCTAGATCGGTGTCGCGTTTCCAATGCCGCGTCTTCGCTCCGGTCGCCGCGTCCGGAAGCGCGTTCAGGTCCGCGCGTAGCCACGCCAACGCGCGACCGCGCCACTTCGGGGTTGCGGCCAGAACCGCAGTGCAGGCCGCGCTGTATCGCGCGTCCGGGGCACGCTCCGGATGCCGCTCAAACAACGTGGCGAACTGGACCGCCGATTCGGCGAAGCGCTTCTTGTGATAGAGCAACGCCGCGAACGACTGCCACTCCGCAGCGTCTTTGGGCTTGTCGGACCCGTCGAGGAACCCACTGAGGCGAAGATCCAGCCCGGCGAGTTGTTCCACCCGCTCGACCCACTGTGCGGACGGGAAACGCCAATTGGGCCGTTGCGAGCCCAGTTCATGACCTTTGCGCAAGGAGGCGAGCGCCTCGTGGAATTTCCCCTGGTCCTCGAGTGCGAGCCCGAGACTGCAGTGCGCGTTCGGCAGGCTCGGATCGACACGGATCGCCTCGCGATGGCATGCGATGGCACCCTCGAGATCTCCCTTGCGGGACAACGCGCTACCGAGGTTGACGTGGGCCTTGGCAAAGCGCGGGTCGATTCGAATCGCATCACGCAACTCACGGATGGCTCCGTCAAGGTCATCTCTGCGGCGCAGCGCCCCGCCGAGGTTGTAGTGCGCGCCCACGTGATCGGAGTCGATGCGGATCGCCTCGCGATACGCTGCGATGGACCCGTCCAGATCACGCGCCCGAGACAGTGTGACGCCAAGGTCATTGTGCAAGTCCGCCACGTGCGGGTCGAGCCGGATGGCTTCGCGTTGAGCCGCGATCGAGCCCTCCACATCACCCGTCCGCCCCAACGAGGCGGCGAGGTTGGAATGTGCCGCCGCGAGTTCCGGATCGAGTCGGATCGCCTCGCGGTACGCCGCGATCGCACCGACGAAGTCGCGTTTGCGCGCAAGTCCGAGGCCGAGGTTGGAGTGCGATTTGCCCACCTTCGGATCGAGCCGGACTCCTTCGCGGCAGGACGCGATACCGGCGTCGACTTCACCCTTGTCGACCAACGCGATGCCGAGGTTGGAGTGCGCGCGCGCGTACTTCGGGTGTACGCGAATCGACTCGCGCAGCGCGGCGACGGCGCCGTCGAGATCGCCTTGGCGATAGAGCGCGATGCCGAGGTTGTTGTGCGCCACCGAAAAGTCCGGCTTGCGCCGGATCGCCTCCCGGCTGGCAGCGGCGGCGCCTTCCATGTCATCGGTACCGAGCAACGCTGCGCCCAGGTTGGCCAGCGCCGACGGGGACTCCGGACGGAGCGCGACCGCCGCGGTGCCGCAGGCGGCTTTCGCTGCGGGATCGGACGCTGCGCCGGACCAACGCATGGCGCCGACGTGCGCGAGAAAATCGCCGGGGTGCTTGTCGCGCAATTCGTTAAAGAAGGCGAGTGCGGCAGCCGGTCGCCCGCTCACGCCCAGCGCATGGCCAAGCAGGCGGAGCGTGTCCAGCGGCAGTTCTTGCTTGGACGCCTCGGCTTGCATCACTCCGAGGGCCGTCGCATCTTGCGATTGCACGGCATCCCGCAACCGGTTGCGCCACGGGTCATCGTCGATCACGCGTGCGACGGCGACCGGGAGTTCGTTTCCGGTGCGCCATGACCATGTGTCGAACGCAGCCGCGATCTCCGTCGTCACTTCGGGAAAGTCGACGCGAATGTTCTTCGCAAGCAAGCTTGCCTGCCCATGCTGCATGTCGAGGCCGCAGTCCGCGAGTGCCGCCAGGTACGCGGCGTGCGTGCCGTCCCGACCAACAACGTTCGTCCACGCCATTCCGGCCTCTTCCAGGGCGGTCAGCAACCGATCGCGGCGATCGACGCGGTCGGCTTCCAACGCAGCGCGTTTCGCGAACGCCCGCGCATTCTCGCGCAGGACTGCAAACGCATCGTCCTGCCCCGCGAGGTCACGCGCGCTGTTCGCCTTGGCGGCCGCCTCGCGCCAGCGGCCCGCGCCATGCAGCCGCGTCGCTTCGTCAAGTGCGCCGCGCACGTCGGCTCGCAAGTCCTCGATCCGGTCGCGGGCCTGCGCATCGATGACCAGCCAGCCACCACCCGCCAGCGCGATGGCTAGCACCACCGCCGCCGCCAGGGCTCTCGTCTTGCGCTTCGACCGGCGGGCCCCAGTGGCCTCCTGGCGCTCGCGAGCCAGCTGCGCGGTTTCGCGGACGCCCGAGACCTCGGCCTCGCGGGCGCGTTCCTCGGCGGCGGCGAAATGCCCCTCGACGGCCTCGGCCAATTCCGCGGCTGTCCGGGGGCGGTCCGCGCGCATCGGTGCGAGCGCACGGCGGCAGAGCGCGACCATCGCGGGATCCGCGGCGCAGGCATCGAGCCGCGCGTGGGCATCCTCAAGACGCGCTTGCGCCGCCATCGTCAGCAGATCATTCGCGTCGCCGACATATGGCGGCTTGCCCGTCAGGATCTCGCACAGGATCGCGCCCAACGCGAAGACGTCCGCGCGTTCATCGAGTTCGTCGATCTGGCCCAGCGCCTGCTCCGGCGGCATGTAGGCCGGGGTGCCCATGACCGAGCCGGCCAACGAATTGGACCCCTCACCCAAAGAGCGCACGGTTGCGATCACCGTCTGTTCCCTAGTGGGTTGGACGGGCCGCTCCGCCATCGGGTCTTGGTGGCCCAGCACCTTTCCGAAGCCCCAGTCGACCACCTGCACCTCACCGAACCCGCCAACCATGATGTTGGACGGTTTTAGGTCGCGGTGGATCACACCGCGGCTGTGCGCGTACGCGATCGTCTGGCAGACCTGCTCGTAAGTCCGCAACAGCTGCACGCGCCGGGAAGCCAGCTTGACGCGCGCCTTGAGCAACGCCGACAGCGTCTTGCCCTTGATCAGCTTCATCGCCAGGTAGGGACGGCCGTCCGGTTGC
This sequence comes from uncultured bacterium, assembly GCA_965369495.1. Taxonomy (GTDB): domain Bacteria; phylum Planctomycetota; class PLA2; order PLA2; family PLA2; genus JBCDBY01. Next base: position 358 of record CBDURV010000156.1, on the reverse strand, counting down.
AATCCCATGCCGTACACCGGGACGATGCCGGGGTGCTGAAGCTGCCCCCCGATCTGCGCCTCTTCGATCAACCGCTCCAGGATTTCGGGGCGCCCGGCGTGCTCCTGGCGCAACACCTTCAGTGCAACGTCGCGCCCGAGGTCTTTGTCGCGCGCCTTGTAGACGACACCGACGCCACCGCGCGCGATCTCGCCGACGATCTGGTAGCGGCTGTCGTCCTGCGCGCCCTGATCTGCAACCGAACCCGGCATGCGCAGCAGCGGCGATTCCTCGCCGGCGACATCGTGGATCAGGATTCGCGATCGAACCCCGGAGAGCCGATGCAGGCGCGCCACGACGCTCTCCCCCTCGTCTCCCC
>CBDURV010000155.1:0-8017 GCA_965369495.1 uncultured bacterium | reverse complement strand
TCCATTCCGTCCACCATGGCGCCGAGGTAGATGCGGTAGAGGTCACCCTCGCCCTGGGTCCGGATCATGGAGTCGATGGCCCGCCCCGCGATCGACAAGACGCTGCGATCGACGGCCATCCACTCCGTCTGCAGGAACCCGTTCCGAATCACATAGACGGACGGCTTACCTTTCACGCGCAGCTTCTTCACGAGCGCGGCGAAGTCGAGCGCGCCGGGATAGAGGAACACCTGCGCCGACACGCCGCCATCGACGTGCATCTCGTCGTAGCGTTTGCCTTGCGCCTCGACTTCGATCATGACGGGCGGAAACGCGCCGGGGATGGACGCCGAGGCGAGCAGGACCTGGTGGATGAGCTTCAGCGAGTCCGGGCTCCCGCTGATCGCGATGAGGCCCAGGTCCCAGATGACCGAGCGGCCCGCGTCGAGGTTCGTAGTCGCGACGAAGAGGGAGCGTCCCTTCCGGTGCTCCGCGGCGATCTCCTTCACGATCTCGGCGGTGACGAAAGTTGCGATCATGTTCCGCAGCCCGCTCGTGTCGGCGACCGCGTCGTTGTTGAACACCGCCATGAGCCCGCGCTTCTTCACCAGGTCCTTGGTCGACAGGGTCGTGTAGACATCCTTGAGCACATGGTCGTACTTCGGGCCGAGGAACGCGAACGGCGCGGTGAGCGCGCCCGTGCTGATTCCGGTGACCATCGTGTACTCGGGGCGCTTGCCCGCCTCCGTCAACCCGCACAGCAATCCCGCGCCGTACGCGCCGTTGGCCCCGCCTCCGGAGATCGCGAGATAATGGTGCTCGGTGCCGTAGAGCGCCGGATAGCGCCTGGCCAACTCCTCGTCGGACATCGCCATCCACTGGTCGAACTCCGGGATCTCCTCGTCTCCCCACCATCGCACGACGCCCATGCCGGGGATCCGGCCCATCTCGGCGAGCGCGGCGGGCGGTGGGTTACGGGTCGGGGACGCGCACGCCCCCAGAAGCAGGAGAAAGCACAGCGCCAGTCGCATGGAGTGAGCCTAGCGAATCTGCGGGACGCGGACAAATCGGATCGCGGCGTAGACCTTGGGGCCGTCGGCCTCCGGCACTACGAAAAAGTACGAAGTTTGAATTGATCCAGCTTGATCTGTGTTGACCGGGCTTGACCGCAGGCGATCTATTTGACGCGCCCTAAGTCCTAGAACACTCTCGTTTTGAGCGCTCTCAATGCGTTTCGCGCCCGATCGCGTCCGAGACCCAGGGGACGCCTCTCCTAGGGTAGCCAGCGCCGGAGCGGAGCGCAGCGCAGGCTCGGTTTGCGAGTTCGCCGGTCCGCCGAAGCCTTGGCGAAGGAGGAGCCTGCTCCGCCGCGTCGTTTTGGCCATCCCTCGTGTGGCCGCGATTCTCTGTCTGCGCTCCGCGCATCCGCGCGCGATACAATGTGGCTCGATGGCCCCTTCGGAATTGCTGCAGCGAATCACAATCAATCCCAATGTGTGCTTCGGAAAGCCGTGTATTCGCGGACACCGGATCTGGGTATCCCTCATTCTCGACCTGCTCGCGGCGGGCCAGAGCATTGAGGAGATTCTGGATGACTATCCCGACCTCGAGGAGTTGGACATTCGGGCTTGCCTCGCCTACGGCGCCGAGATGAGCCGCGACCGGTACATGGACGTTCCGATGGTGCGTGACTCTTGAAGGTCAAGCTCGACGAGAACATCGGCAAGCGTTACGGCGAACCGCTTCGAGTTGCCGGTCATGACGTCTCCACCGTGGCCCAGCAGGAGTTGGAGGGAGCCGATGACCAACGGCTCATTCGTATTTGCCGTGACGATCGCAGGTGTCTCGTCACGCTCGATTCGGAGTTCGGCAACCCGCTGCTCTACGATCCTTCGCGCTACGCTGGCATTGCACTGCTTCGGCTTCCGGGTCGTTGGGCTCCGGGAGCCCTGGTCGCCTGCGTGAAGACCCTCGCTGCTGCGCTGGATCATGCTCCGATCGATGGCCGACTGTGGATCGTGCAGCCGGATCGCGTCCGCGAGTACCAGCAGGAGTAGCCACCTCAAGCACGGACGGGCGCCGCCCCCGCCGACGGTTCCGCGTTCAACTGTTCGAAACTGACGGGTGGAATTCCCCGCGAGTTCGGGACAAGTAGAGCCGGAACCCTGTTCGGGGATCAATCGGGTGCCGGATCGACGCCTACGTAGTTGAACGGGTGATCCTGCCCGCGCCGTCGGGCCACGCGACGCAACGAAACGTCGAGCAGCTTCTTTCGGACACTGTCGCGCAGTCGTCGGAAGAATCGACGTCCGCGTGCCCGCATGGTTCGCCGTGTCGGGCGATCCGAGGACTGATCGCGCTGGGCCCGAAGGGCGGCCGCGAGGTCATCCATGCCCTGCGCTTCGGCGAGAACGATGCTCTCGTCGATATAGTTGCCGTGGATCGGCATCTCCGGATGGGCGCGTCGGACGGCGTTGAGGCTGAGCGAGGGGGGGAGCGTTTCACAGCGCCCTTCGGCGCCCGCGAGCTTCAGATGAACGCGCGTACGGATGCACTTGACGCAGGTGTGGCAGTTGTACCGAGGGTAATTCTTGGTCCAGCAGACGCGCAGGTGGCGCATCGCGATGTCCGACTGCACCACGCGGCAGACCTTCTCGTACCGTGAAACGTGCCCGTGCTCGGTCGTCTCCAGGCCCTCGGTTGACCAGAGGCTTACGTAGGTCCCGAACGAAGATGGGGCGCCCAGGTCAAAGTAGGGATCGCAGGTTCCGGGCGCGATGATGCGCGTCACGTCGGAGCCCATGAGGTAGCCGTACGTGAGCAGGTGGGAGATTGCAACGAAGAGCCGATTGCCGGCCACGGGCCCGATCACGTCGCGCCAGTTGGACTCTCCCAGGTTGAGCCGCCGACCCAGTTCGCGTGCGGCGGCGCGAATGTGCGGGAGCACAACGGTGAGCAGGCGGTGATCGGATAGGCGCTCTTCGTACCCATGCAGGTAGATGTGTTCATCGATCCGTTGGTCCGCATCGAGGGCGGTATAGAACGCGTCCACTCCTCCGGAGAGGGCTGAGATCGTGAGCGGTTGGGCAGCGCGCGGTGTTGGCGCGACCTCGTCCGCTGTCATACGAATCCGCGTCAGCCCTTCCAGGCGATGGAGCAGGATCCGCTGGATCTCATCCATCGAGTCCATCAGGCGTCGGCTCACGGTTCCGGCGATGTGCACATCTTCGCCCACGGCCATGCCAGCCATGAGGCCGGTGGGAACGAGCCAGTCATCCGCGAGCGGGCGGCGGTCGGCGCGGGAGAGGAACCAGACGTCTGCGAGGCCGGTGTCGGATTCGAAGTGGATCGTTCGACGCGCGTATCCGCGTGCAATTTCCTCGGGCTCGCCCGGAGTCAAGCGGATCATCGGTTGCGACTCCGGCCCTCTTCAACCCAGTCCAGAATGGACGACTCGTTCGGCGGAACGAGGCAACCGCTCCCCAGGCGATCGAGCACCGCGAAGCGCAGGGAGAACACCTGACGGCCATCGCGCCGCGCACACTGCTCGATCCCGTCGCCGCCGCCGATCTCGCTGGGCGCGGTCGCCCGCGCAGGGTGGAAACGCGGCAGGTCCCCTTCGAAGAGCGACTGTGCGTGCCGAAGAGCCGCGCCCCGAGCGACTTCGTCTTGCCGCAGATCGATCGACTTGATCACGAGACGATGCTAACAGTCGGCCTTGCCATGCCAAACCGGTGTGTGAGTGGGGCGCGGGCGCAGTTTCTTTCAACCCCATGGCGCCTTGGGACAATCGCGGTGTGCGGGATACGCCGGTAATCATCAACCTCGCGGCGACGGGCATGGTGCCCGTGCGCAGCGATACCGCTCACGTGCCGCTGACGCCCGATGAAATCGCCGCGGATTGCGCGCGCTGCCACGAGCTTGGGGTATCGGTCGTCCACCTCCACGCCCGCGATGCGGACGGCACGCCGACACACCGCAAAGAGGCCTATGCGGCGGTCATCGCGGCCGTGCGCGAGCGCGCGCCCGACGTTGTCGTCTGCGTCTCCTGCTCGGGCCGCAATGTGTCCGATCTGGAGCGGCGCAGCGAAGTCCTGAGTCTCGAAGGCGACCTCAAGCCGGACATGGCCTCGCTCACGCTCGGCTCGCTGAATTTTCCGCGGCAGGCGTCGGTCAACCAGCCTCAGGTCATCGCTGGACTGGCTACGCGCATGGCGGAAAACGGCATCGTGCCGGAGCTCGAGGTGTTCGAGGTCGGCATGATCGATGTCTCCCGTTACCTCCTGCGGAAGGGCGTGCTGCAGGCTCCCCTCTACTTCAATATCCTGCTCGGCTCGCTGGGCACCACTTCGCTGAGCCCGCTCAATCTGGGCACGATGTTGGCTGCACTGCCCGCGGGAGCGGCATGGGGACTCGCCGGCATTGGCGACTACCAGCTCCGTGCCAACGTCATGGCGCTGTGCAGCGGCGGGCACGTCCGCACCGGGCTCGAGGACAACATCTGGTACGACGCGGAGCGTACGACGCTGGCCACGAATTCGATGCTGGTCGAGCGGGTCGTGGACGTTGCGCGCACGCTTGGACGACGACCTGCCACGCCCGCCGAAGCGCGCGCCATCCTCGGACTTGAGCGGTGATCGTCTTCCTCGTCACGCGCCGTTACGCGCGCGGGTTCAAGGCTTTCTTCAGGACGCCTTGGGGGCGGGGGCTGGCGGGGGAGGTGTCCTTTCTCACCTACGAGCGGGCGCGCTGGAAGCGATCGTTTCGGCCGGGAACCTACATTTTCACGGATGTCGATCGCCTCGGTCGCGCGACCGCGGAGCGTGCCGCCGCACTCCACGACAGGTTGGCGTCGGACCACGGTAGATATCGCGTCCTGAACCACCCTCTGCGCACATGGCGACGGTATCGGTTGTTGCGCACGCTCCACGAGCGCGGCATCAACGCGTTCACCGTCCACCGGCTCGGCGAGGCGGATGGTCGTATCCGCTATCCCGCCTTCCTGCGCGGCGAGAACGACCACCGCGGCAACTCCACGGAGCTGGTGGAGGGCCCCGACCAACTCGCCGAAGCGGTCGCGCGCCTGAAGCGCATGCCCGACGAACCGCTTCTCACCGAGTTCCTCGATACGTCCATCGACGGCGTGTTTCGCAAGTACTCCGCCTTCCGGATCGGACCCGAGATCGTCCCGCGCCATCTCTTCTTCGGGAAGCGCTGGATGCTGAAGTACTCCGACCTGTCGGGAGAGGCCCATGACGCCGAGGAGTTCGCGTACGTTCGCGACAATCCGCACCGCGCGGCGCTCGCGGAGATCTTCGACCTGGCCAACGTGGAGTACGGGCGCATCGACTACGCGCTCCTCGGCGATCGGCTTCAGATCTGGGAGATCAATACGAATCCGATGATCGCGAGCGAGAAGAGTCTGGCGAACGCCGCGCGCAGGCCGGCGCTGGATCTTGCGCTCGGTCGCATCGTCGCGGCGCTGCGAGCGCTGGAACCGGAGGAGGCCGTGCGATGACCGACGTCGAGATCCGCAAGATGAGGAGCGCGGATGTGCCGGCAGCGATGGAGCTGTTGTCGCGGTGGAACATGGCGCCACGTCTCGGAGACGCCGACGCGGAGCGATCCGGCATCGAGGTTCCGCATTCGTTCGTGGCGGAGGTCGAAGGCCGCATCGTCGGGACGTGTAGTTACCTCATGCTCGCGGAGGATGTCGCGGAGACGGCAAGCCTTGCGGTCGATCCGGCGGTCAAGGGAATGGGCATCGGGTTCCGTCTCCAGCAGGCGCGCCTCGACGAGATGCGAGCGCGCGGCATCCGAAAGGTGCGCACGGAGACCGACCGACCGGAGACGATTCGCTGGTACGTCGAACGCTTCGGCTACCGCATTGTCGGGAGCAACCCGAAGAAGCACGACTTCAGTCTTGCCGATGTCGACACCTGGACGGTGCTCGAACTCGAACTCTAGATCGAACCTCAGGTTGCGCGCCGCCGGGTCTCTTCGGCAAGTACGCGCGCGGCGAGGCGCACTCCGTCGAACTGCGATTCGAAGTCGATGTCGTGGTCCCGCTGGATGCTGCGGCCGCGTTCGGAGGTGAAGTGCCAGGTGTGTCCGATCGCGTTGACTTCGAGCACGGCGCAGCGCCCCGTCTCGACGTCCCGCACGACGTCGATCCCGAGTAGGCCGACGTCGGGAAACACGCGCGCCGCCGAGCGCGCGAGGTCCATGACCTCTTCGTCGTCCGCCAGCGTCCACGTCCCGTCGCGGGAGTTGGCGGTCACCGGACGGCCGCCGTCCCGCCACTCCCAGCGCCCTTCGAGCGCGGGGCGCGAGTGATTCGATTCCGTGCGTGCGCAGAAGAGGACTTCGCCGAAGAGTGTCGTCACGCGGTAGGCCACCGGCCAGCGGCCGGTGTAGACGAACTCCTGCACGATGAGGCCGCCGTTCTCGGTGTATTTTGGCTTCCAGCGCACGCGGGATGCGCGCGCAATGCGCACGAGCTCGCCGCGGCATGCGACGTTGGGCTTGAGTACGACGTATTCGCCGATCGCGGCCGCTGCGGTCTTGACGTCACGGTCCGAGTCGAGATGGAACCACGGGGGGACCGCCACGCCGGCCGCGTCGAGCGCGGAGAGTTCCTCGACTTTGCCGAGACGTTGCCCTTGACAGACCCTGCCGCGCAAGACGCGCAGTCGTCGCAGCGGGGTGACGCTGAAAACCAGCGTCGGACGGCGCGCGATGCGCAACGCACGCAGGAAAAGCCGTCGGTCCCGCAGCACGAATACGCGCACGTCCGGCGCGTACTCCTCGATCAAACCGCCCAGCCGCTCGAACTCGAGGCCGCTGCGGTACGCAACGATGACCAGGTGTTTTTCGATCGGTATCACGGTAGACGTTCGCCCGTGCGGCATGCGCGGGGAGCGGGCCGAGCATAGCTCTCCACGGCAGCATGGGCCAGAAGCGCGGGATGCACTCGCCTGCTCGGCGGATACCCTCCTGAGCGGATACCGCCCAACTCGACAAGGCGATGGGACCAGTCCCACGCTGAAGGGGTACCGTCATGCGAGTCAGCGATCTCGCGGCGGGGTCGCCCTGGGCTCGAAGGGCAACAGGAACGCGAGGTAGAGGAACATCGTCACGAGATCGAGAATGAAGATGCGCACCACCAGCTGGAGTAGGAGATGGAACGCGACGCCGACTACGGCCGCGATTCGGCGTGCACGCGGGAACCAGAACGCGACCGCCAAGAACGCTTCCGTCAACATGGAGGCAACGGCGGCGACCGCGACTGGAATGGCGAGTGGGCCGATGTGCCAGCTTCCGTCGCGGAAGTCCGCGAGGAAGTTCGGCAGGCGTTCCGACATGCCCACGAGTGCGTCGCCCGACAGGTAATGCGGCGTCAACTTCCAGAATGCGTTAAGCCCGTACAGGAACGCGAGCTGGAATCGGATGAGTTGGATCGGCCAAATCGGGCCCGCACCGGTCGTGCGCAGCGAACGCTCGCCGCTGCGGAGCAACGAGAAGCACGCCAGCGTCACGAACATCACGTGACGGCTCTGCCGCCCGCGGTCGAGCTGGGCGAGTGGGTACAGCACGACCAGGAGGAGCGCCCCGATCAGTCGCGGTCGCCATCCGGCGGCAAACAGCGTGAGCAGGACGAGGACGACGAGCCAGTACCCGGGCGTCAGCAGGACGTTCTCGTGGAGTTCGAGGAGGAACGGCGAACGCAGCACGCCGGAGTAGGGGCCGAATCCGCGGGGCCAAAACGAGAACGCCAGCATGGCGGCGAGCGCCACGCGAAAGATCCGTACCGGTTGGCTTGCGACCGGCGTGAAGAGGAACCGTTTGAGATCTGTTCGCACGGCCTATCGAGTCGGCTCGACTGTGGCGGGCGGGGCTTCGTAGTACACGCGCAGCCGTCTGCGCCCGGTCAAAACGATCACAATGAGGATCGCCGCAAACAGAACGAGGTCGAGTCTCCGTAAGCCGGTGACGGTGCGCCGCGGTTCGTCCACGGCTGAAGATTAGCAACTTCCGC
>CBDURV010000154.1:0-8046 GCA_965369495.1 uncultured bacterium | reverse complement strand
TGGGCGCGTGACGCGCGCCACAAGTGGTGGGGCGAGGGCGACCCCCAGCGCCACCGCGATACGGATCTTGTCGCGCGCCTCCGTGACGCGCGTCAGGAGGTGTCCACCGAGCTCCTGATCGAGGCGGCCGAGGGTGGCGAGCGGCGGATGTTCGTGCGGCTCACCGCCCTCGAGGAGCTGCGGACGCGCCGTGCTTCCGAGGCGCAGACGCGCGCCATGTTCGTGCGGCTGCTTGACGTCGAGAACGTGGAGATCCTGCAGCACGCCTGTCTCGCCCAGGCGCGTCTAATCGATCCCGCCGCGGTGCCGGGGCTCATGCGCCTGCTCGACCACCCGGTCCGAACGGTACGCGTGTTCGCGGGGACCGCGCTCCTGCTCACAGGCTGGCGCGGCGGCAGCTGGCGGGGCGGAAGCGGCATCGACGAGGCGATGGTGCGCGTCTACAAGGACGTGCGCGACCTGCTCGTGCGCCAGCGGCAGCTTGTGGATGATCTGGAGCAGATCGCGCTCTACGCGGACGCGGTCGGAACGGTGGAAGAGGCGGACGACTACTACGAGCGCATCATTCGCCTCAAGAAGGGCGCGCCTGGCCGATGGCGGCCGGAGACGCTCGGCCTGATGCATCGCAAGGGGCGGCGCGAGACGGAGGCCGGCAACCACGAGGAGGCGCTGCTGACCTACGGCCTGGTCGCCGGCGCGCGCGACGGGCGCGTCTCGAACCTGCTGCGTCTCGATCGCGCCGAATCGCTCGCCGCACTCGGCAAGGACCGCGAGGCGCTGCGTGATTGGCGCACCGTGATTGCACGCGCCAATCCGCGCGGCGCGCACTACGCCATCGCGCAGGCGCGACTCGACGTGCTGGCGGGCAAGTCGGATCAGGCACGCAAATCGCTCGCGCGCTGGACAAAGACGCTGGAGGCCAACCCGGTCGGCGGCGACCTGCTGCGCCGCGTGCGGTCTAACGTTCCGCGCCGGTGAAGCGGAACGAGTCGACCAGCTTTTTCAGCGACGCCGCATGCGTCTTGGCCGCGCCGCCGTGCGACAGGATGCGCAACGCGAAGACGCGGCCCGACTTGGATTGCCACAGATAGAGCGTGGCGACGACCTCGCGTTTGTCGCTGCGGCCGACGAAGCGCGCGCCGGCGGCCTGCACGCAGCCCTCCGGACGGGGCGCCTCGGCCTCCGTGAGCTTGGCGCCGGCGTGGTTGCGCGCGAAGGAGTCGAAGAAGAGGCTGAGCCAGTTCCGCGCGTTGTACTGCTTGCGCAGGCCGTACTCGAACAGGCGCACGGAAAGCAGTTGGCCCGGCTTGGGGCCGCGCTTCACCAGGACCAGCCTGCATCCGGGATCGGCGCCCGGACGCGCCTCCTCGACGAGGTAGCCTTCCGGCTTGTCGAGTCGGTAGCCGTAGATGGCGTCGGTCATCGTGCGTGCCGCCGGGTCCGCCTGCTCCTTTTTCGGGAGTGCGCGCGCGAGCAGCATGAAGCCGCTCCGAAAGCAGGCCAGCCCGGCGAGCGTGCGCTTGTCCGGCTCGCCGTGGATCGTCTCGATGCACTCGTACCAGATGCCGCGATCGAAGACCGCGCGCACCTCACGCCGGCAATCGACGCCGTTGATGCGCGCCTCGAGCAGGTAGCGCTGCGCGGCGCGGTCGCCCCAGCGCGTCGGCGCGATGGTGCCCACCGTCTTCTTGGGCGTGCCGGGGAAGCGGTAGTGGTCGCGGCGTCGATCGAGTTCGGCGGCGACGTCCACCTTGCCGCTCACGCGCTCGCGCACGAAGTGCACGAACGCGAGCGGGATCCCATCCACGCGGTAGGTAAAGACGAGAGTCGTCGCCTCGCGCTTCCAGCCGCGCGGGAGCGGGCCGAGGATGCGGTAGTTGTAGGCCTCCTCGCGCACCACCTCCGGCGCCGGTTTGGCGGCAGATAATGCAGCGAGCAGGCCCAGCGCCAGCAACGGGCGCCAAGCTTCAAGCCTCACGCTATTTCTTCTGAGGCTTGAAGTCCTTGATGAACTTATCCACCGTCTTGCCCCAGACGGCGTCGCCGACATCGCCCATCGTGTAGAGCTCGAGCATGTACTGGCGGCCATTGGTGCACTCCGCCATCAAGAACAACCAGCGCTCGCGGCGTGTGCTGCGGCCGATGAGTTCCAGGCGGTAGGCCTTCTTGGCCATCGGAAACTTCTTGTTGTACTTCTTGTCGAGCGACGGCGGCTTCGTCTGCTTGACGCGCTTCTTCCACCACTTGAGTTTTCTGTCCACGAGTTGGTCGAGGGTGTAGCTCTTGTTCTTGAGCGACCAGGCGTAGATCCGGACACCCATCGAGATGGTGTTCTTTTGCCCTCTCCATGCGAACTTGATCTTGTTCGCCCGGAGGTTCTCGGTCATCTTCTCGTCGATCAGCCCCTGCGGCTTGACCGCCTTGAAGCGCCAGAACGCGGAGTTGATCTTCTTCGGCTTCAACAGCTCGGGATCGACTTCCATGTCGGACTTGCCGCCGCCGCCATCGTCTCCGCCGCCGCCCGCGTCGGGAGGCTTGCTGCCGTCCTTCTTGGCGCCCTTGCCGCCCTTGACCTTGCGGATCTCGCCGAACTTGAAGGACTTGAGAATGAGGTCGATCTCTTCGGCCAGGTCCTCGTCCTTGACCGCCGCCAACGCACGCGTGGTGACGATCGTGTAGATGTACTGGCCGTTCTTGCAGACCAGCCAGTTCACCTTGCAAATGCCCATGCCGCGGTCACCTTCGACCTCGGCGATGTAGGCGTCCACGCCGGCGAACTTCTCGATCTTGTCCTTGCGCTCGCGCGGGTTGGCGAGATTGCTCTCCATCGAGCCCTTCCACCTCTTGGCGGTCTTCTCGAGCTTCTCGCGGGCGGTCGCGCTGGGCATCTTCTGCACCATCACCTGCACAGTGGCGTAGGCGTCGGAGTCGGCGAACATCGACTGGAAGAACACACGGAGAGTCGGGTGCGCAGTCTTCGGATCGGGCTTGACGACATCCCAGTCGACCGACTCCTCGGGCAGCTTGATTTCGAAGTTCAGCTCCTCGCTCTTGAAGTCACCCTCACCCGCCGAAGTGGGCAGGACGGCGAATACAAGGAGCAGAAGTGCGGCGTAGGCTTGGGCGAATCGCATGACGGCTACTTGGCCTTGTAGTTGATCTTGATCGACCTGAGGAACCCCTTGAGGTCCTTCGCGAAGAGCTTGCGGTCGCCCACCGTCTCGATCTCGGCGGCGTTGCGCCAGCCCGACGAGCGGCCGACGCAGCAGGTGAAGCTGGAGGGCCAGCCATTCACCTCGCCCTCGAGCAGCTTGTAGCCCTTGCCCTTGATCGGACTGCAGAGATTGAATTTCTGCGGCTTCCTGGGGATCTTCGTGCCGCGCGCCTTGGACTCCCAGTTGCTTTTCCAGGACGCGAGGCGCACGCCGTCTGCCTCCGGCTCCATGTTCCGTTCGGCGAGCGCCTGGATGTTCATATGGTGCAGCTCGAATTTGAGCCACGAGTTGTTTTTGTCCTGTGCGTACACAACGATGGAGTTGTACTTGCCGAACTTGCGCTCCAGCACGACCCATCCCTTGGGCACCGTGTACTTGATCTCCAGCTTGTGGGGCTTGCGGCCGGTCACCACGAGCGCGGTCTTCATCTTCCTTACCTTGGCGTTGTCCGTGTCGCTGAAGGTGTCGCCGATCTGCTTGCCCAGAATCGTGAGCGCGGGCGGCTTGGCGGACGTGTTGAGGAACTCCACCGACTCCATGACGGCGTTGTATTCCTTCACGAGCTGGGCGTTGTCGCCGGCGCCCGGGGCGAATTCGGCGATCACGACGTAGATGTACGGCGACAGCATCGCCACGCGGCCCCTGCAGACGGTCGGCAGGTACTTCGGAACCTCCACGGTCTTGTCGCCGCGCGCCTTGAGCTTTTCCGCCGCGGCCGTGTCTGCGATCTCCTTCATGGTGCGGCTGCTCACCTTGAACTCCGCGGCCTTGTCGACACCGCCCAACGCGATCGAGTCGTCCACTTCGGGGGTGAGTCGGCCTTCGCTGCGGGGGCCGTAGATGCCCGCGAGGAGTTTCCAATTCTTGATGGCGCGGTCGACGATGTCGCCGGCCTCCTCGTCGGTGAAAATGGCCGAGTCGCTCGACTCGAGGCGCCAGAAGGTGATCTGCATCGCCATGTTGCCGCTGTCATCGAGTCGGGCGACGATCACGCGCTGATTCGCCTTGTCGTCGACCGGCGCCGGGTTGATCGTCTCCCAGCCCGCGGGCACCGTCAGCTTGTAGTTGCCCTTTTCATCTTCGATGACTTGCGGCTTGCCGTCTCCGGCCGGCGCGGAGACCTCGGGTTCCGCGTCGCCAAAGGAGATCGCGTCCCAGATCTTGTCGATCGCGGCAGTCCCGTCTCCCTCGTGCGCGCCGTTGAAACTCGACTCGGTGAACTGGAAATAGAATCGGCCGCGGACGACGTGGTAGATGCGAACACGGACCTGCTTGTCGTTGCGTGTGCCCGTAACCGAAACGCCGAGCGAAGGGCCGCCGGCGATCCTGCGGTCCTTGTCCACCGTCAGTTCGCTGGTGACTTTCTGGAAGTACTTGTCGGTCGCCTGCTTCTGCCGTTTGACCCACGCATCCGCGTTGTACCTGTCCGTGTCTCCGACCTGCGCCACGAACTGGACGTACTTCGAGCCGCCGACCTGGTACGAGGCGACGAGCTTGGTCCCACCCTCGGCCTGATCCGGAAGGATCGACCACCCGTCGGGCAGATTGACACGAAGTCCGGTGGCCTTGTCGGCGAAGGGCTCGCCGGAGGCCGAACCCGCGGGAATCAGCAGGCTGGCGAAGAGCACGAATAGAACGAATTGACGCATGGATTCTCCTCGGTTACACGCCGCCTACGAAGCGGCTCACCACATGATAATGCGTCCCGGCACGGAAGTGTTTCCGGGAAACCGCGGCTAATTTCGGGAGAGACGCTTCTCCCCCCGAAAATCAGGACTCTTCGGGTGAGGGAGAGGCCTCGTCGGGATCGGTTTCGGTCTCCAGATCCGCCTCGAGTTCCGCCTCGCCGCTCACGATCGCGGCGGCCAGGAGCTGATCGCCCTTCTTGAGGTTGATAATCCGCACGCCCTGCGTATTGCGCCCGATCACGCTGACTTCCGAGACGCGGGTCCGAATGACCATGCCGCCGGCGGTGATCAGCATCAGGTTCTCTTCATCCGCCACGGCCGCGATTTCGACCACCGGACCGTTGCGCTTGCTCGCCTGGATGTTGATGATTCCCAGCCCGCCGCGCGACTGAACGCGGTACTCGTCGAATTTCGTGCGTTTTCCGTATCCGTTGCGACACGCCGTCAGCAAAGTCCGTCCCTCTTCGACGACAACCGTGCCGATCACTTCGTCGCCCTCGCGCAGCTTGATGCCGCGCACCCCCCGAGCTGTACGGCCCATCCGGCGGACATCGGTCTCGGGGAAGCGGATCGAGATTCCGTTGGCCGTTGCCAACAGCACGTTTTCGTTACCTTCCAGCAGCGTGGCGCCGATCAGGCTGTCGCCTTCGTCGAGGCCGCAGGCGATGATGCCGCTCTGGCGCGCCGCGTTGCGAAGCAGCGAGAGCGTGACCTTCTTGACGATGCCCTGGCGCGTGCAGAACAGGATGTCGCGGTCGTCGAACTCCTTGATCGCGAACGCAGCGGTGACGCGCTCCCCTTCACGAAGCTGGAGCAGGTTCTGGATGCTGCGCCCGAGGCTCGTGCGCGAACCCTCGGGGACTTCGAATACGCGCTTCGCGAACGCTCTGCCCTGATGCGTCAGGAACAGGAGCGTGTCGTGCGTGTGCGCGCCCCAGAGGTGGGTGATGAAGTCCTCCTCCTTGGTGTCGGCGCCTCGGATGCCACGGCCGCCGCGTGCCTGCGCGCGATAGGTGTCGAGCTTGACGCGCTTGAGGTAGCCGCCGTGCGTCTTGGTGACGACGACGTCCTCGGGGGTGATCAGCTCTTCGCGCTCGAAGTCGACCGCCTCGGCGGAAATCTCGGTGCGGCGAGGCTGCGGGTGGCGCTTCTTGAGCGTCTCCAGCTCCTCGATGATCACGTCCAGCACGCGCTGCTCGCTGCCGAGGATCGCCTTGTACTCCTCGATCTTCGCGGCCAGTTCGGAGAGTTCGTCGATCAGCTTCTGGCGCTCGAGGCCGGTCAAACGCGCCAGCGTCATGCGCAGAATCGCCTCGGCCTGCTTCTCGCTGAAGTCGAACTTCTCGACCAGTCGCTGGCCCGCCACCTCGGGGTTGGGGCTGCTGCGAATGGTCTGGATCACCTCGTCGATGATGTCGAGCGCCTTGAGCAGGCCCTCGACGATGTGCGCGCGCGCCTCCGCCTTGGCCAGCAGGAAGCGGGTGCGGCGGCGGATGACCTCGATGCGGTAGTCGCGGTAGCACTCGAGTTGGCGCTTGAGCGTGAGGGTTTCCGGCCTGCCGTTCACCAGCGCGATGGCGTTGATGCCGAACGTCTCCTGCAGCGAGGTGTGCTTGTAGAGCAGGTTCTCGACGACGCGCGGATCCTCGCCCTTCTTGAGCTGGATGTAGATCCGGTAGGGGTTGGTGCGGTCGGCGTAATCCTCGATGTTGCGGATGCCGTCGATCACGCCTTCGCGCGCGAGTTGCGCGATCTTCTTGATGATGATGTCGCGCCGCGGCGGATAGGGGATCTCCTCGACGTGCAGCGCCCAGTTCCCGTTCTTCTCCTCTTCGGTGCGGATGCGCGCGCGCAGGATCATCCGGCCTCGACCGGTCGTGTAGCCGTCCCAGATGCCGGAACGTCCACAGATGATGGCGCCGGTGGGGAAATCGGGCCCCGGCATCACTTCCATCAGGTCCGACACGGTGCAGTCGGGATTGCGAATGTAGAGCGTGAGCGCATCGACCACTTCGCCCAGGTTGTGGGGCGGCAGGTTGCACGCCATGCCCACGGCGATTCCGATCGAGCCGTTGACCAGCAGGTTGGGGAACTTGCCCGGCAGGACGGTCGGCTCGGTGGTCGCCTCGTCGTAGTTGGGAATGTAGTCGACCGTGTCGAGGTCGAGGTCGGCCAGCATGTCGATCGCGGCGTTGGTCAGGCGCGCCTCGGTGTATCGCATCGCCGCCGGCGGATCGCCGTCGACCGAGCCGAAGTTTCCCTGCCCGTCGATCAACGTGCGACTCATGTTGAACGTCTGCGCCATGCGAACGAGCGTCGGATAGATGACCGATTCGCCGTGCGGGTGGTAGTTGCCGGACGTGTCGCCCGCGATCTTGGCGCACTTGCGGAACTTCGACGACGGCCCCAGGTTGAGGTCGTTCATCGCCACGAGAATCCTGCGCTGGGACGGCTTGAGGCCATCGCGCACATCGGGCAACGCGCGCGATACGATGACGCTCATCGCATAGCGCAGGTAGCTCGTCTTCATCTCCTCCTCGATCAGGAGGTCGTGGATCAGGTGGGGGGGGTCGCGACCGAAATCGTCGGCCCCGGGCGTCGCTTGGGAAGTCATAAAAATGGGGCCCCGGGAGTGGGGCCGGATGAGACGCATAAAGTAGCATTTTGGGCCTCGATCGTCAAATCACGGGGCCGTCATAAGTCACTACAGTTAAAGGGTTTAGATGCGTTCCGCAGGGGCTGTTCTTTTGATCGTCGCGTTGGCCGGGGTTGCGCTCTGGCGAATCGCGCGGCCACCCGACCAAGAGGGTCCCGGAAGCTTCGTGCCGGCGTGGCGCGGTGCGCGTCTTCGGGAGGTGCCGGGGTTTGCCATCCTGCGCCTGGCGGGGACCCCGCGCGAGAAGGGCCGAGGGCACGGCGAGCGGCTTAAAAAGCGCATTCGGCGGGCGCTGGAGCGGGCGCGACCGGCCGATCCGGGCCTCGCGGCGCTGGCCATCGAAGCGTGCGGCGCCCGGCTCCAAATGGCGCTTCCGGCCTCGTATCGCGAGGAATTGGAGGGCATCGCGGAGGGGGCCGGCCTGAGCTTCGAGGAGGTGCTGTTCCTCAACACGCGCTTCGACCTGCGCGGGCACGAACTGGTCGGC
>CBDURV010000153.1:0-8063 GCA_965369495.1 uncultured bacterium | reverse complement strand
GTCACCAAGAAGGCAGGCATCTGGCGCGACATCAACCCGGCCAGCTACACCGAGGCGTCGGAGGGGCCGTGGTATGGGTTCCAGCCCATCGCGTGGGATGTGGATAGCGATGGCGACCAGGACATTTTCGTGGCCAACGATTCGGTGCGGAACGTCTGCTGGATCAATCAGGGCGACGGCACCTTCGATGATCAGGCGGAAGAGATGAGCCTCGCCATGAGCATGGATGACTATCACCCGCAGGCTTCGATGGGTGTGAACCTCGCCGACATCAACGGCGACGGCATCCAGGACGTGGTCGTCTCCGAGTTCTCGCACGACCAATTCAATCTGCTGGTCGGCACGCGCTTGCCGGACGGGCGCGTCGTCTACGACGAGAAGTCCGCCCAGACGCGCCTGCGCGAGTTCACGTTCTCCGCGCTCGGCTGGGGGGTGTTGCTGTTCGATCCCGATCTGGACGGCGACGTGGACATCTTCTTCGCCTGCGGCCACGTCTACCCCGAGGTGGACCAGTTCGTGGCGCAGGAGACCACCTACGAGCAGTTGAACCTGCTGATCCTCAACGAACGGTTGGCCCCGCTCAAGTTCCGCAACGTCACCGCGCAGGCGGGGCCGGGTGTGGCCGATGTGCGCCGCTCGTCGCGCGCCGCGGTCACCATCGATTTCGACAACGACGGGGATGCGGACATCGCCACCAGCGAACTCAACGCGATGCCCTGCCTGCTGCGCTGCGATGTGTCTCCCAAGGCGGACCGCCACTGGGTGCAGGTGCGCCTGCGGGGCAATCCCGGCAAGCGGGTGCCGCTTGACCCGGCCGGCGCCGAGGTCACCGTGGTGGCCGGGAAAGCGCGGCAGACGCGGGTGCTGCTGATGGGCTCGAGCTTCCAGTGCAGCGAGGATCCGCGCCTGATTTTCGGCCTCGGCAGCGCCAAGAAGTTCGACTTCATCGAGGTGAAATGGCCCAACGGCGAGAAAACCCGCCTCGAAGGTGGGCTAGCCGATCGCCTCATCGAGATTCGACTGAAATAGCCACGAGCGGGAGAAGCCTCTAGCCTTCCGCCGTTAAGCGAATGTGAGCCCGTTCGCATCTCAAGCCCCTCGCCGGGATGGTCGATGAACGAGGCGTAATGGGCCGTTTTCTGATCGGATTCACCGGGCTGCTGTTGCTGCTCTATGCGGGCTCGCTCGTGTGGATGTCAGGCCTTATCGACGCGACCCGGCTGGTAGGCACGCCGCGCGACTTCGTGCTGCTCTTCGTGGGCGCGACGCTGGCGATCTCGGCGCTGCATATCGGGTGCTGCGTCGTCGCCCATCGCCGGCCGCCGCGGCTCTTCTACATCCTGTTCATCGGTGCGGTGGCCCGCATGATCCTGCTCTTCGGCGCGCCGGGGCCGATTTACGAGGGCGATCACGCGCGGATGCGGTTTGACGCCCGTCTGATGAATAGCGGCGTCAATCCGTATGCGTATCGGCCCGCCGATCTGGCCGACAACGCCGAGCACACGGTACTGCGCGAACCGGCCGAGCGCATCCAGATCGCGCTCGTACGCGCGCAGCTGACGGCGGGCGCCGATGGGCCGCGACCCGAGGAGGTTGGTCGCCCCGACTTGCGCGCGACATCGACGCCTGCAGGTATCGCGGTGGGGGCCCTGGGCGACCGTTTCAAGCCCGCCAACACCCGCGGCTACGCATTCCTGATTCTCTGCGCGGACGCGCTCGCCTGCTTCCTGCTGCTCATGGCGCTGCGTTCGATCGAATTCCCGTTGGGCTGGATCATCGTCTACGCGTGGTCGCCGATCCTGCTCAAGGAGGCGTACTGCACGCTCTCGATCGATGTATTCGTGCTGCCGGGTATCGCGGCGCTCGTTTACGGGCTGGTCTCGATGCGCCGGGGCATGGCGGCTCTTGGCTTGGCGATCTCCATCGCGATTCGGCCCGCCACGCTGCTGCTCGCGCCGGTCATGTTCCGTCGGACGGGCGTCCTCGCCGTGTTCGCGGGGCTGCTGCTCGCCAGTGCCACCTTCGTGCCGACACTGCTCGACACCTCGGTCGAGCCGGCGGCGGTCGGGCAGGGCTCCATCCACGTGTGGCGCCACCATGAGTACAACTCGTTCGCGGAAAACCTGCTGCGCGCCTCGTTGCGTGGCTTCGATCTGACTTCGAGCGAGTCGTTGCGCATCGCGGGTGTGGAAATCCTCGGCCCGGACATGCCGATCTTCGACCTGCTGGCCAAGTTGATCTGCCTCGTCGCGCTGATGGGAATCGTCACGTATCTCGTGATCCGTATTTCCGACCGCATCGAAGAGGCCAAGAAGCCAGGACTGAATGACCTTTTCATCACCCTGGTGGCGCTCCTGCTGCTGGCTCCGGTGCTGAAGCCCGCCCATACTCTCTGGCTGCTCCCGGTGCTGGTCGTTCGCTGCTACGGAGTCGCGTGGCTCGCCCTGCCCGCGCTCACGACCTTGAGCTACCTGACCCACCTCGTGGGGCCGATGGCCTCGGATTTCGAGCTGCCCGGCACGCCGTTCTCTTACCGCATGCTGGAATTCGGCGCATTTGGCCTCTTGCTCGTGATGGATCGCATTGCGGGACGGTCGATTTTCCCGGATGCAGTCGCGTGGGAAGAGCACCTTGTCTGGCAGGTCAACGCCGCAGACGAGGACCTCGAAGCGGCGCAGGCGAACGACGAATCGACCCTCGTCACAGCGTGAACGCCTGAGCCTGTAAGGGTTTTCTTCAGTCCGCGGCGAGGCTTGAATGGCTGCCCGACGACTCTTCGCGTAATAATTGCGCGCTCGTTCGGTTGCTCCACGTGCCCGCCCCAAACCGGCCTTCGCGACGAAGGCGGCAACTTTTTTGGGCCCTCCGAATAATTCGAAGTGGAAAAGCCGCCCAGTGCAGCGCACACTTACAGGGCCGAAGGAGTCCCCGGTTGGGCAATTAGGGGCTCCTGTGAAACACTGGTGCTAGGGGTACGCACCATCAACGAGAGAGATTTTGGAGGAAGCCCGATGCTGAAGACTGGGTGGCGTGCGGTCACACGTGCCGCGCTAATGTCCCTTGGCTTGGTGTCCGTTGCAGGTCTGAACGCATGCACAGGCAGTGACGGTGGACAAACCGTCAACGTCGATGCGATCGCGTTCGAGACGACAACGGTGCCGGATGGAGGTGCAGGCGAGCTGTATGACGAAGTCATCAGTTTCGTCACGGAGGGGCGAGCAGCCCCGCCGGACAAATTCGAGATCCTTGTGGGAACACTCCCGCCGGGCGTCACGCTGATTGCCGATCGCGAAGATATCAACGGCGATGGCAAACCGGATCCGGATGGACCGCTCACGGGCAATGCCCGCCTGATCGGATTCCCGCGCATTGCGCGTCCCGGCATTCCGTACAACTTCATGATCAAGGCCGTATCGACGGGCGAGCTCGCGGACACACCGCCGCCGACCGGCGCGCCGGCGCTCGCCGCCGAGCAGGCCTTCCACATCGAAGTCCTGGGCGGCACGATCAATATCCTCAACCCGACGGCGGAGGAGGGATCCAACGATCCTTCGGTTCCCGCCTTCCCTGAGGTGATCAACTTCGTCAACCCGGCCAACCCGTTGGCCTTCTTCTCGTTCCCGTTCCAGACCGCGGGCGGTTCCGGCAACAACATCATCGTTGTCTACCTGCCGCGCGAGCTTGAATTGTCGGTCTTCGACGCTCAGATGCCGAGAGACGCGGGTGGGAACCCGATCCTGTCGGACGACACGGACGAGTCCAATTCGCCCAACGCGAAGACCAAGTTCGATGTCGATTTCACCGATGGTGGAGTCTTCAACCTGCAGGCCGGCAACAACAAGGTGCAGATCGGTGGATTCCAGTCGCCGCGCGGCGTGGTCGGCAAGATCAAACCGCTCGACCCCGAATGGTTCCAGCGCGAGCCCGGCGCCACGCCCATCACGGGTGGTCCGTCGATCAACTCGAAGCGCGACTTCATCGACTCGGATGGCATCGGCCAGACGGACGACTCGCTCGGTAGCGCGCTGCCGATCGCCTTCTCCGACTACTTCGACAGCCGCTACGAGGGCACCAACCCCGGTTGGGTCCCGCCCAACGCGACCAAGTCACGGCGCAAGTACCCGTTCGTCGCGGCCGAGTACCCGAACGCATTCTTCCTGCCGGTCACGCCGCTGACCGGCCTGCGCTTCAACGCGATCGTGGAAGCGATTGACACCAAGGGCACGCCGACGAAGATTGACGACCGCATCGCTCGCAAGGGATATGTGATCCAGGTTCGTGTACCCGAGATCGTTATCGACTCCGTCTTCATCCTCGGCGGCTCGGCCGGCGTGGATTACCAGGAGTTCGTCGCCGCCAGCGGTGGCGTTCCGCCGCTGCAGTTCGAGCTCGAGTGGGTCGATGGCGTCGATGATGCCATGGCCACCGACGGCGCCCCGCTCACTGAGACGCTCTTCGGGGTCGCCATCGACAACGCTACCGGCGGATTCTATGGACTGCCGCGTGCGTCAGGCATTGTCGATCTCAGCGTCCGCGTTTACGCGGAAGTCATGAGCGCCTCGCAGAGCAGCGACGAGTACGTCCCGACCGGCGGAACTGATGCCCAGGGCCGCCAGAACTCGTGGAACGGCAAGCACCCGCTCACGGGCGACCAGGGTATCCACAAGACCTTCAAGACCAACTTCAACGAGCCGAGCGCGCCGGCGCTCGCGAATCCCGGACTCGATCCGGCTGTTGACGGAAACTCGTATCTCGCTGCCAACGGCACCGGAAACGTACAGCTCAGCGGCATCGGCGGCGTAGCGCAGCTGGTTCCGTATCCCGTCGGCTTCGTCGGCGTCTTCCCGCCCAATGCCAAACGTAACTACGCGTGGCAGACGGCCTATGACCAGGACGCGTCCTGGGAGGACTACCCGAACCCCGGCGATGCGCCCGGGACGGACGTGCCCGGCCTTCCGCAGTCCCTGACTCTCGATGAGAGCCCGACTTCGGTGACAAGTGGCCAGATCACGGGTGTTGCGCTTGACCGCGGTTTCCACCCGGTCACCGTCAGCCAGACGGATGTGTACGTCGGCGATGCGGCGAACCCCACTGGCCCCAGCACGATCGCCAACCCGCAGATTCAGCTGACCAACATGGCGCTCAGCGTGTCGCCCGACCAGGCGCTCTACCTGCGCGGCCTGCAGGCGAATGAAGGATCCGGTGGCACCCCCACGGGACTCGTGGGTGCCACGGCGCAATCCACCGAAGCCCGCATGGTGCCGATGATGCTCGACGCGACACTGTTCAGTGTCAACACCGGCGAGAAGCCGACAATCGAGTCGAACCTGCCGGCCAAATTCGACATCCTGCCCGTCATGATGCCCCACGGTGGCGAGGACACGCACGTGAACAAGTCCATGCCTTCGATCACCGGCTTCTGGCCGGCCGACGCAGGCAAGGAAGAGTACTTCAACTACTTCTCGAACTTCGGCTGGCAGCACTTGCAGCAGGAGTTCACGTGGCTTCAGATGCCCGGCGAAAAACAGCGCCGCGTCTA
The DNA here is from genome assembly GCA_965369495.1 of uncultured bacterium. Classification (GTDB taxonomy): domain Bacteria; phylum Planctomycetota; class PLA2; order PLA2; family PLA2; genus JBCDBY01. The sequence continues at coordinate 2,524 of CBDURV010000153.1, read as the reverse complement.
CCTCTGGGGTCAAACCTTCGTGAAGAAGTGGACGAGTGGCGCCACGGTTTCCATGGAAGCCAAGCGCTACCAGCAGTACACCACGAGCGGCGAGCGTGGCATCTTGATCGTCGAGCCGGGAACCGGCCGCTACTGGATGCCCGCGAAGTTCAAGAACGACCGCGGCGGAAGCACGGACGGCGGCACGTTTGGTGCCGAGTTCGTCGAGCCGCCCGAGAATGCCTCGAGCCGCTACCCGTCCAACTACGCCCGTAACTGGTACTACAACCAGGCCGACGTGATGGACGCCGAGGCGCACAACCAGGGCCTGGGTGTCTACATCGAGCAGCACAGCACAAGTCGCGGCTCCACCAGCAGCGCCAGCGTCAGCAACTGGTACGCCACCTCCATGGGACGCACGGCGACTTCGGTCGCGGTCTCCCCGGATGGCGTCTGGTGCGCGACCGCCATGCCTGGCGGCGACACCCAGAAGATCGCCATCTGGCGTACGGACGGCGAAACGGTCGATTCCGAAAACACGATCACCGGTGGCGCAGCCTTCGCGGTCGATGGCATCGATGCGGATGGCGCTACGGTCTCCGGCCTCGCGGCGATCATCGATGTCGGCGACGGGACCGACAACTCCGAGGACATCCTTCCCGACTCGCTCATGTTCGTGGACGGTGGACTGATCTTCATGCGCTACACCGCGAATGGCAGCACCGCCACGAAGCTGAATATGATCTACGGATTCAGCCTCCTCAATGGCGCGCTTACCGAGGTTGATATCAATACCCGCGTCGGTTTCGACGGCAACGACACGTCACGCGGCCCCACGGTTTCATCCACCGGTCGCTACATTCCCGACCAGGATCAGCTCCGTGCTCAGAACACCGGGTTCAGCCACGAGGCTCAGTTCGCATGGTCCGGAACGAAGACCGACGCGGACAAGACCGGTCCCGGAGCTGTGGCGTTCATCGCGGGCCAGATGCGCCGCGTTACGCGCAACAACCTCAGCAGCTCGATTCCCCGTCAGGGCTTCGGTGTTGAGAGCAACCGCAACCAGTCGCTCTTCTTCATGGAGCTCAACAGCGACGACACCAGTGGTCTGGACCTCGGCGCAGCCGTGATCACCGATCTCACCGGTAATGATCGCGACGTGTACGGCGACCTGATGCCCCCGGGGCGTCAGGGCGAGGAGCTGGACCACCTTCAGCTTTCGGGCGATGGCCGCTACGTTGCCGTCGTTCGCGACTGGTCGGTCGTCGATGGCAGGAACTTCTCATTCGTCGGCGCCGTGACCTTCTCGTCGACCGAAAATCAGATGAGCACTGGTAGCTTCGGCAACTCGACCTGGGCTCCCTCCGACGACATCCTGCTCATGGCCACACCGCGTGCCCCGAACAAGGATCTGGACACCGGCACGCAAGGCGATCAGCACGTCCTGTTCATGGGTCAGCGCAGCCTCAACAACGGCGGTAGTGGCCCGACGGGCATGCCCGGCTATGCCACCGGCCGCAACCTGATCAACGCGAGGGGGCGCAAGGTTCATGGCCTGACGTTCAGCAAGGACGACAAGAAGTTGTTCTTCCAGTACGCATCGGACTCGCGCTATTTCCCGAAGTACTCGGGCGGCACGAGCGGTTTTGGCCACAACCCGCGCGGCGGCACGACCTCCTGGACTGGCACCATTGGTGCGCAGATGCTGATTGAGTTCTCTTTCCGCACCGCCGCGGATGGGGCGATCAACTTCAAGAGCGGCCCCGCCAACAGCATCGTGAAGAACGCGCTCAAGGACCTTAAGGGCATCGGCCCGGTCGGTCCCACGTCGGCGCCGTTCGGCGCGACCATGTCGAATTCCAAGCAGGTCATGTGGGCCCGCTTCACCAGCGAAAACGGCAATTTCATCTACTACGTCAACGACGTGCTCGACGGGCGCGCCCACATGTGGGGCATGAACATCTCAGATAAGGATGTCACATCGACGACGATTGATCCGACCACGGGTAACCCGTTTGTCCGTAAGCCCTACGCGGCGTTCTCGCTGCACGGCTCGGGAATCAGCTTCGAGCAGTTCGAGGTGAACTCATTCAACTATGAGAGCCGCTTCGCGGCGGTGCCGGCCGGGACTGTCCTGCCGTTCACCGGTCGCGACGGTGCCGGAATCGTGTACGTGATCGCCAGCGACTCGAGTGTTTCGGGTTCGCCGCAGACCGACCTTGAGGTCTACGCGTTCGACGCCAACACGGGCGGTGAGCTCTTCGGTTTGACCGATGCGATCACGACCGGATCGACCAACGCGATCAACCACATGTACGTCTCGATGGACGGAAACACGCTGATTGGTCAGCGGTCGTCCTCGAGCAGTTCGAGAAGCAGCCGCGTCACGCTCACCACAAGCAATGATCTGTTCGCGGTGGTCAACACGCACGATGTGCTGTTCTCGGGTGCGACTCCGAACGCGTTCTACCTCAGCGAGGGCAGGTCTCACGGTTCGTCCGTGGCACTCGTTGGTGAAGGCACGCCGACCGGACCGCAGGCGGTG
>CBDURV010000152.1:0-8072 GCA_965369495.1 uncultured bacterium | reverse complement strand
ATGCACAGGGTCTGGAAGAAAACATGCTCGAAGAACCCAAGTGGCCAGACATACCCGCAACGCGAATTTACCCTGATCAGCCGCAGGGCATCTCCCGCGATGACGGTGAATGGGTCCTGGGCCACAAGGAATTCCGTTATGCGGTGGTGCCGGAAAAAGCGCACCTGCGCCCAGCCCCACGAGTATTGACGGCCCAGGAACTCCGCCCACTTCACGCTGCGCAGTTCGCGACTCGTCATCGGCTTGCCCGATTCGATCTCACCGAGCACCTGTGCGTAGGCGCCGGGGTGGTCCTCCGGTTCCGCGCGCTCCGCATCGCCCATGGCCACGAAGTTCGAAAAGTAGGTCGCCGCGCCCTCCTCGAACCAGGTGGGAACGCGAATACCGATCTGGTTCGCCAGCAGGTGGTTGAGCAGGTGCGCGGTCTCGTGCTTGGCGACTTCGAGATGCACGCCGCCGCGCGCGCCCTCCGCGTCCCACATGAAGATCTGGCCGTGGCCGCGCGAATAGAATCCCGCCACGCCTTCGGCGAACGCCTTGCCCTTCTGTTCGATGCCGGGCGCGATGACCTTTTGCAGCTCCTTGAAGTCGCGCTTGCGCCGGAAGACGCGCATCTTGTACGGCGCGCCCTTGCGCGTGCGATCGAGATCGAGTTCGTAGACCTTCACCATCCAGTCGAAAAACGTGTCGAGTTGATCGGCGTAGAGTTTGGCGCGCTGTTCTGAGAGGTCGTGCGTGATTTCCAGCCAGCGCGTTCTTGTGACTCGTTCCGAGGGGGGCCGGGGGGCGGTGGTCGATGTGCCTTTTGCGAGCTGGGCGCGGGGGACGACGAGCGTGCCGAAGTCGGTGCGCAGGATCGCCTTTTCCTTCGAACGCTTCACGTCGCGCCCGTACAGGATGCGTCCATCGGCAAGGCGCACGAGCGCGCGCGCCCTTTCGCCGTGCGCGACTCCCAGCAGAACGACAAGCAGCAAGATCCGCTTCACTTGTCGGTCCCCGGGCGGAACTTCGCGTCGGGCGGCGGGCGCCACGCATCCGCGAAGCCGATGCCGAAGCTGCCGTCGTTCTCGTCGGCCAGTTGCTTCAGGAACGCGCCCAACGGCGTCTGCAGCGCGGATTCGCGAAACGCCTCCCGTCGCGCCTTCTCCGCGGCGCTCAAAGGCGGCAGCTTGTCCTTGGGCTGGTCGTGGGGAAACACACGCCCTTCCAGGAGCAGCACCGTATGGATCGCGAAGCGCGTGTAGCGGTTCTCCTTGCGCATCGCCTTCAGGATGCCGCCGGGCGTTTTCGGCTCGCCGCGATTGGGGAGTCCGTCGCTCAGCAGCACGATCGAGTCGAGGTCGGGAGTCGTCATCGAAAGTCGCAGCGACTCGACGATGTTGGTAGGCCCGTACGGCTTGGCGCGGTTGAGGTACTCCATCGCGCCGCGCACGTTGGCGTCGTTGGCGGGCACCAGCTTCTTGCCCCACGCGCGCGGCTTGGCATCGAACTCGATGACGTTGAATCTCGAGGTGGGGCCGACCGACGAGAGGTGCGCTTCCATTTCCTCCATCACGCCGTCGAACAGGCCGTAGTACATCGACTCGCTCTTATCGAGCACGAAGACGATGCGGTTGCTGGCGATCTGGAGACCGTGGTAGCTGTGGTGCGCGTACTTGCGGTCGGGCGGTCGGAAGGGGCGGTAGATGCTGATCTCGCGCGGGCGGACCGCGAGGTGCGCGCCCTGTGCGCGGCGCCACTTTGTCCAGCGCTTCTGCGAGGCGCCGAGTGACTTGCCGGTGAGCAGTTCGAGGTGGTCGGCCGCCTTGGCGCGCACGCGCAGGCGCTTGTCGCCCAGCAGTTTGATCAGCAGATCGACGGCGTCGCGGTGTCGGTAGGCACGCAGCGCTTCGGCCAGCGCGAGCCGCACCTGCCATTGTTTGTGGCGCACGAGACGGCCAAGGCGTTTGGGTGTCGCTTCGCCATCCGAAAACTCGATCGCGCGCAGCGCCATGGACGCGGTCTGCCACGCCTTGGCGCGCAGCGCGACCTGTTCCAGCGGCTTGCGTACGCTCTCGCCCTCGAGACCGAGATCGAAGAGCGCGTCGACCAGCGCGGCGCACTCGTCGCTCATCGGCTTGGAGAGCGGCTTGATCGCCGTGGCCCACGCCGCTTCGTCCTTCGAACGCCATGCGGCGACCAGTTTGCCGTGCAGAGTGGTGGTGGCGATGGCGCGCTTGGGGGGCGTTCTCGCATACGCGCTGGCGAGCAGCAGCGCCGTGTAGGCGTAGCGGCCGCGCGCCTCCGCCGCCTGCCAGGTCGTCGCGTCGAAAATGACGCGCTTGCGGGCGACCAGATCGCGCCAGAGCGCGCGCGCGGTGGGCCACGAGACGACGCCGGCTATGCGTTCCGACATGGGCGGCCCGGCCGCGTCGCGCACGAGTTTCGCGACCTTCTGCGCCGAGCCGAAGATCGTCCAGTCCTCGCACTTCATGACGCGGCCGTCGGGTGCGATCAGGAATAGCGCGGAAACGCCCTCCACGCCGTAGGCGCGCGCGGTGTCCTGGCCCACGAGCGTCGGCCTCGCCAGCGTCCAGTCGTAGTACTGCGCCAGTTCGCCAAAGTCCTTGGGCGGTGTGTCGCCCTCCATCACGGGAATCGTCAGGACGACGAGGTCGGCGCTCGCGATGGTCTCGACGCAATCGCCGACGATGCTTCCGTGCACCGAGGCGTCGTCGCCCAGATGCCAGAAGTGAAGCAGTACGCAGCGGCCGCGGAACTCCTTGAGACGAATGTCGCGCTTGCCGCGGTAGGGGGCGATTCGGAACGCGGGCGCTTCACGGCCCATGGGAATGCGTGTGGCGCGTGAGCGAAGGCGCAGGGCGTCGCGACGCAGTTCGTCGGCGCCCGCGCCGCCCGCGAGAACCGACTCGGCCGCCTTGCGCGCGGCGCGTTTGTCATCCATCTCGTAGGCGATGTGCGCGACGAGCAGTTCGACGGCGAGTGCCGCCTCGTCGTCGATGCCATCGGCGCCACGCAGCGTGCGCGCCATCGCGTAGACCTTGGCCCAGCTGAGCCCGGCGTAATCGACGCGCGCCTCGAACGTCACGAGCAATCCGCGCAGAATCGACCAGCACTCCGCGCTCTTGGGATCGACGGCGAGCAGGCGCCGGGTGAGTTCGCGCGTCTTGTCGAGGTCGCGCGGCATGAGCAGCGGCGACAGCAGCGCGCGGCAGGCGGGCGTGATATCAAGCCGGCGGCCGGCGCCCTCCGGACCGTGGGTGGTGATCAGGCCATTGAGCTTGCTGATCGCGACCGTGCGCTGGGAGTCGAAACTCCGCTGCCACTCCGCGCGCCCCGGAGTGTCGCGGGCCGGACGCGAGTTGGCCCACGCGCGGAGCGGGCCGATAATGCGCTGCACGCGCCCCTCGACCTCCTCCGGCCCGTCCGCGTCCTGCGCGCGCACCAACGGCGCGAGCAGGAGCAGCAGCAGTACTACCCATGACCCCCACACTTGCATGGGGCGATCTTATCCCAGCGCGGGCTCCGGAACCGGAACGGTTTGCAGATGGGTCGCCTTGACCTCCGCCGTGGAGCGCCGCATCAGGATCCAGCAGACCGGCACCAGATAGAGCGCCAGCAATGTCGCGCCCGCCACGCCGCCCGCGATCGAGACCGCCAGCGGCGGCCAGAAGAGGCCACCGTCGAGCAGCAGCGGAATGAACCCGGCGATCGTGGTCAGCGTGGTCGCCAGCACGTGACGCGTGGAACGGACGACCACGTCGCGGGTCGCGTCCACTTCTCCGCGGCGGGCGCCCGGGCTTTCGCGCAGCGCGGCCAGCACGACGATCGAGTCGTTGATCGCCACGCCCACGAGACCCATGGTTCCGACGATGCCCATGAATCCGAACGGGTAGCCGAACACCCAGATCGAGAAGAGCGAGAGGCCGACGCAGAGAACCGCGACGAAGCCGATCAGGGCCGCCACGCGGAAGGACTGGAAGCTCAGCACGAGCGTCGCGATCATCAGCACGATCAACAGGCCGACCGACGCCGTCAGGTTGCCGACCGCCTCGTCGCGCTCGGCCGCCTCGCCACCGAACTCGGTGCGGTATCCGGGCGGCAGCGGGAACTCCGCGATGCGTTTGGAGAAGTCCGCCAGGACGGTGCTCGGCAGCAGGCCGATGCGGATGAACCCCTGCACGGTGTTGACGCGCTGACCGTTGCGGCGCGGCAGGTCCGACAGCTCCGGCACCACGCGCATCGACCCGATCGCGCGCAGCGGAACCCAGGAGCGGTGATCCCGGCCGAGCAGTTCGAGCGACGCGATGCGTTCCAGGTTGCCGCGGTTGCTGCCCGCGATGCGCACGCGAATCGGCAACTCCTCGGTCTCTTCGATCATGGATCCGCCCAGCGTGCCCTCGAGGCTCGCTTCGAGTCGCGCCGCGATCGTGCGGTGGTCGAAGCCCGCCGCATTGACCTTGATCTCGTCGGTCTCGAACTTGAGCTTCGGGTTGCCGTCGGCCAGGGTCGAACGCGTGTGGGTCACGCCGGGCACCAGCGCCAATTCGGCGCGCAGTTTTTCGCCCAGCTCGATGAGCTGCTCCGGGTCGGGACCGAAGATGCGCAGTTCGACCGGCGCGCGGAAGGGCGGTCCCTGCTCGAGCTGTCGCACGAGGAACTGCGCCTCGGGCAGCTCCCGGTCGAGTGCGTCCTGAAGATCGTTGAGCAGCCCTTCGAGGTCGCCGGCTCGATCGAGTTGGACGTACGCCTGGCCGAACGAGGGCGTTCCGTCCTCGCCCTCGAGCATGTTGTAGAAGAACTTGGGGGCGCTCGTGCCGAGGAACCAGTGCACGTGCTCGACGCGTTTGTGTCGCAGAAGCACAGCGCGTGCGCGCCTTGCCACCGCTTCGGTCTGCTGAATCGACGACTGCGGCGGCAGCCGCATCGCGATCTCGAACTGGTCGCGGTCGGTGGGGGGGAAGAATTGCTCCTTGAGCTGCCCTGCCACGACGAATCCGAGCACCGGCAGCGCGAGGCAGAAGAGGATCGCCAGCACCGGCCGCCGGAAGAGCGCGCCGAGCGCGTTGCGGTACCAGTCGGACAGCCGTTGGCTGTTGAATCCATCGCGCAACAGCGACGTCTTTTTCCCGTCTTGGTGGCCACGCTGCCAGCCCGCGCCCATCAGTCCCGTGAGCGCCGGAACGACGGTGAGCGCCAACAGGAACGAGCTGCCGATGGCGAGGATTACGGTCGCGCCGATGCTGCCGACGAACTCGCCGGCGGGCCCGGGCATGAGTATGAGCGGCATGAACGCGAGCGTCGTGGTCAGCGTCGAGCCGAACAGCGGCAGTGCGAGCGTTCGCCCGGCGTTGAGCACCGCGGCGCCCGGCACTTCGCCCTCCATCAGCCGGTGTCGCACCTCATCGACCATCACGATCGCGTTGTCGATCAGCAGGCCGAGCGCGATGATCAGTCCCGTCACGCTCATCTGCTCGATCGGCATATCGAGCATGCGCATTCCGGCCAGCACCATCAGCGCGCTCAGGGGCAGTGCTATGCCAACCAGCAGCGCGCTGCGCCACCCCATCATGAAGAAGACGACGAGGAAGACGAAAAGTCCGCCCAGCATCAGGTTGGAAAGCAGGCTGTCGAAGCGCTCCTGCGTGTACTTGCTCTGATCGAACAGCAGATCCAGTTCGATACCCGACGGCAGCCCGGCCTCGAACGTCGCGAGCCTGGCGCGGATGGCAGTGGCCCAATGATCGATTCGATACCCGCGTTCCATCAGGATGCCGAGCACGATCGAGGGCTGGCCATCGACCAGCGCGATTTCGCCGGGAGGATCGGCGCGGCCACGCTCGATGCGCGCGATTTCGCCGAGGCGCACGACGGCGCCACTGTTGCCGTAGCGCAGCGGTGTGCGGCGCAGGCGCGAGAGCGAGTCGATTTCGCCCTCCACCTCGATCAGCAGCGTCGCTCGTTCGTGGCGCAACTGTCCCGCCCTCACCTTGGCGTCGGTGTTGCGCACGACCGCGGCCACTTCCGAGGGGGTCATGCCGAGTGCCGCGAGTCGGGCGGGGTCGATCTCGACGCGCACCTCTTCCGGGGCGTCGCCGAACAGGCGCGTCTCCTGGGTGCCCGACACGTCGCGCACGGCGTCCTCGAGCCCCTCGGCCAGGCGTTGCATCACAGCCAGCGGCGGGGGCGGTTCGCCCGACCAGCGGAGCGCGAGGATGACGGCGAAGGCATCCATGTTGCGGTCGTCGAGATCGGGCCTGCCCGCCTCGGCCGGCAGTCTCCGCGCCACGCGGTCGAGTTCATCGCGCAGTCGTGACCAGATCGGCTGCACCACGTCGATGTGATCGTGCAGTTCCACCTGGACGATGGAAATGCCGGCGCGCGAGGTGGAGAACATCTCCTTGATCTCCTCGTGCTCGCGCATCGCGTCCTCGATCTTGTCCGTCACGAGCGCCTCGACACGCGCTGCCGTCGCACCCGGATAAAGAGTCGTGATGAACGCGAAGCGCGGCGTCACCTCGGGATCCTCGCGGCGCGCGAGCAGCGAAAACGCGCTCAGTCCGGCCACCACGATCAGGACGATCGTGAGCACCAGCAGGCGCGGATTGCGGAAGTACACGGAGCCGAACATCGCCTAGTCCTTCACCTGTACGTGCTGGCCCTGGACGACGCGATGCGCGCCGCTGCGGATGACGCGCTCCCCGCCACGCAGCGTTCCGTTCACGTAGGCCCGTGCGCCGTCGGTGTGCACGACCGAGACCTCGCGCCGCCCGACGACGCCCTCGCGGTTCACTACGTAACAAGCCCAGAGTCCCCGCGGGGCGCGCACCAGTGCGGTCGTCGGAACCCAGATGCCCTGCGCCGCGACGTTCACGCGCAGGGCGATGCGCGCGACCTGGCCGCGCACGACGCCGGCGGGTGCGGAATCGAGCGTGAAGATGTGAAGCTGGGTCCGCGTCGATTCGTCGAGCTGCGGGTGGCGGGCGCGCAAATGCGCATCGACCTGCTTGCCATCGACGCGGATACTCGCTTCGGCGCCGATGGCGATGCGATCGCCGTCGTCGCTGGGAATGCCGATGCGCGCTTCCAGTTGGCCGCTCTCGACCAGCGTCAACAACGCCGCGCCGACGCCCGGCACAGTGCCCTCGTCGGCATGGCGCGCGGAGATGATGCCGGCGAACGGTGCGCGCAGGACGCTCTTCGCGATTGCCACGTCGATGGAGGCGATGCGCGCGTCGAGTCGCTTCACGACCGCCTCCTGCGCCGCGATCTTCTCCTTGCGTGTGCCCGCCTCGAGTTCGTCCAGGACGTGCTCGGCGTGAGCAAGGCGAGCATGCACCGAAAGACGCAGCGATTCCACCTCCTCCAGCACCTCGTCGGCGAGCGCGCTGTCGTTGGCTTCATTCAAGTCGACGCGGCGCTTCTCCTTCTTCTTCGCCAGCGACAACTGCGACTCGAGGTCGTGCACGATGGCGCGAGCCGCCTCGATCGTCTGCCGCCGCGGGCCGTTGACCATCTCCCGCAGCAGCGCCTTTGCGCCGGCGTGTTCCGCCACGACACCCTCGCGCTCCAGATCGATTTCGCGCGTGTCGAGGCGGGCGAGCGGGGCGCCGGCGATCACGGAGTCGCCCTCGTCCACCTCAACGGCAATCAGCAGTCCGCCGCGCTCGAAGGCGAGGTCGGCGACACGGCGTGCCGCGATGCGGCCGGTGTAGCTGCGGGTCGTCTCGAACCGCTCGCTCGCCTCGGTCACCATCGTGGCGACCGGCAGGCGGCGCATCGGCGGCGGGGTGGTGGGGTCTTCCGCCGCGCGAACGAACTCGGGCAGGCCGAAACCGAGCCCGGCTACGACGACACCTACGGCCGCGCCGAAGATCTTACGTTTAGTCATGAAATGACGCATCGTCAATTAGTCCTCAAAAAAGGGTCAGTCCTCGATAAGCCCGACGCGTCGGGACTCTTCCGGAAAGACCTCTCTGCGAATGCGGTCCTGGATCGCGATGTAGTCGTGTGCCGAAGAAAGCGGTTGCCAACCGTAGCCGTCGTGCAGTGCGTGGTAGTTGCGGTTGAGC
>CBDURV010000151.1:0-8098 GCA_965369495.1 uncultured bacterium | reverse complement strand
TTCGGACCCTGAACGGGAGGCGGCTCTCCCGTGCGATGGGCCGGATTGGTCACAAATACGTTTCGTCGGCTGAGTTCGCGGAGTGGGTCGCCGGGCAGGTGGGCCTCGAGTCTCGGGCGGTCGATCTTCTCGCCAGTGTGAAGGATGGCGTGCGGACGGAGCCGATCATTCGCGCGTGGTTGTCGTCGTCGAACAAGATCCTTGCCGCAGTCGCATCGAGCCAATATGCGAGTTGGGGGCTGAGCGAGGGTGTGACGCTTCCGCCGGAGCTGTTCGCACACTACTGCGAGTTGGTCAGCGCATGGAAAGGTGAGCCGGCGGGGTTCGCGCAGTACGCGGCGACCGTTCCGGCGGCCGAGCGTCTGAAGCTGCTCGATCAACTGGTCGCCAAAGCAGGTGCCCATCCCGAATCGGCTCGGCGAATACTCGCCGAGGGCCCGGCAGACAGACTCGCCTACTCCCTCGACCTGCTCGTGGGCACGGAGTTGGATGTGTATGCCTATCGCGACGTGCTGCTTCGCTGGGCGGCTATCGCACGCCGCGAGAACGTCTGGAGCGGCCCAGCGATGATTTCGCCGCGGCTGCGTTACCACCTGCGCGACGTCGTGCGGCGCCTGCCGGTCAAGGAGGGCGTCGCGTTGGTCAAGGCGCGTCCGATGAAGGAGCAGTACATGATGCCCATCCTCGGATTTCAGCGACCCGCGGACGTGCCGTTGATGGCCGCCGCGCTGCCGGGAATCGAGAGCCCGCGTTCCGGTTTCCCGCTCGAGCTGGGCAATTCGGTGCTGAATCCGAAGGCGGATCCGGAGTATCTGCGCGCCGTCGCCCCGCTCTGGCCGAGACTCGTGCGCTTCTGGCCCGGTCCCAGCTTTCCCCACGCAGCCATTGATGCGTCGGACCAATTGCGCTGGATCGCGCCGCGCATTCCGGTCGCCGACGCGCGGGCGAGCGTGACCGCCTATATCCGCGCGGTCTGGCGCCAGCACGGAAGCGTATCCTCCCTGCCGCTCGGCAATCTCGTCGCAGTCACCCCCTCAAACTACTCGCGTCAGGTGCTCATTCCGAGTCTGCCCGCGATTGCCGAGGGCGCACCCGCGAGTGTGGTGCTGGGGCTCGTCAACTGGGCGCTGCGCTACCAGGAGCGCGTGCGGGATCTGCCCGCGGAGCGCGCCTCTTTCGACGCGTTGACCGCCTTCGTGCGCCCACAGCTCAATCGCCTTCTTGCGCGCGCACCGCTGCTGGCGAAGTTTCCGGACCTGTATCCGGTCGAAGTGTGGGCCGCCGCGTACTCGTCGTTCGAGTGGCGCACGCTGAACATGAATCGCGGCACCCCCGCGCCCGAAGCCATCGAGGCCGCCGTTCGCCGGGTTGCGCTGCGTCCGGAACTCATCAATGAGGGCGTCGCGGCGATGATTCGCTATGGACCGAGCTTCGACGGGCGCGAACTGGTGCTCGATACGATCTACGGGAAGGCTCCCGCGGCCGCGCTCAAGGCGCTTGTCGACCAGAGCGTCTACCCTTCCAGCGACGCGGTGGAAAAGCGGCTGCTTGCGCTCAACGCCGATCCCAAGGCGGACGAATATCTGCTCGCGTCGTTGTGCGAGCGGTTGGTGAAGCTCGCGCCGTCGGAGCGGCTCTTTCCCGTGGTGCGGCGACTGCTCGCCTCCGGTCGCCAGCACGTCGTGTTTCGCGCGGTGACAATGGCGAAGTCCCTCGGCAGCGAAAAACTGATTCCCGCGCTCGCGCCCAAGCTCGATTCCATGGATGCGAAGCTGCGCGAAGCGGCCAAGAGAGCGATCGATTCGATTTTCCAGAACCGGCGCATCAAGGAGGAGATCGAGGCGCGGTTGCGGTAGACCGGTTGCAGCTCTCGGATCGGTATTGGGCTTTGAGCTTTGGGCTTTGCGCCGCAACCGCACCAACCCCTTGCGATTGAAGGCGATGGGGCCTCGATCGCTCCTATTGCGGCGCCAACAACAATCGAGGCCCAACGACAGCGGCCATGCCAGCTTGTTCCCTGGTCGCGACGCAAAGCCCAGAGCCCAGAGCCCACCACCCGCGCAGCGGTTCTAGATCGAGTAGAGGTCGCCGAATTTCGCTTCGAGGTAGGTCATCATCGGTTCGATGGTGGGCTTGTGGCCGGTGGCCAGTTCGACCAGTTTGCGCGGGCGGTAGCGGCGGCCGTGGCGGTGGATGTTCTCGCGCAGCCACTCCTTGAGCGGCTGGAACTCGCCGCGCGCGAACTGCGCGTGGACGCCGCCCAGATCCTCGTCCGCCTTGGCGAAGAGTTGCGCCGCATACACATTACCGAGCGAGTAGGTGGGGAAGTAGCCGAACAGGCCCGCGCTCCAGTGAACGTCCTGCAGGCAGCCGTCGGAGTCGTTGGGGGGCGTGACGCGCAGCAGTCGCTGGTACTCCGCGTTCCACGCCTCGGGAACGTCGCTGGCCGCCAACTCGCGCGATAGCAGGCGCTCTTCCAAGCCGAAGCGGATGGCGATGTGGAGGTCGTAGGTGATTTCGTCGGCATCGACCCGGATGAGGCTCGGCGCGACCGCGTTGTTGGCGCGGTAGTACTCCTCGGCGGTGGCGCCCTCGGACGCCTTCGGGAAGCGTTCGCGCACATGCGGGAAAAGCCACGTCCAGTAGGCGCGGCTGCGGGCGACGTGGTTTTCCCACATGCGACTTTGCGACTCGTGGATGCCGAACGAGCAGGCATCACCGAGCGGCGAGCCGTAGCGCTCTTCGGGCAGACCCTGTTCGTAGATGCCGTGGCCCGCCTCGTGCAGCGTGCTGTAGTAGGAGTCGGCGACGTTGCGTTCGTCGTAGCGCGTCGTGAGGCGCACGTCGGTCGGCCCTTGGCCGGAGCAGAACGGATGCGCGGTCACGTCGAGCCGTCCGCGGCGGAAGTCGAAACCGAGTTTTTCGGCGCCGAAGCGGTTGAACTGCTCCTGTGCATCGGTCGGGTAGCGGCGTTTGAGCACGGATGCGTCGATTGCGCCGCCGGCATCGAGGATGCGGCCGAGCAGACTGGCGGAGCGTTCCTGCAGCGGGGTGATCAGCTCCTTCAGCGAGGCTGCCGTTTCGCCCGGCTCGTACTCGGCGACGAGCGCGTCGTAGGGATGGTCTTCGAAGCCGAGTGCGTCCGCGAAGCGCCGCATGATGTCGACGATGTGCTCGAAGTGCGGGAGGAACGTCGCGAAGTCGTTCTTCGCGCGCGATTCGATCCACGCTTGGCGCGCGAGGCTGGTGGTTCGCACGCGCTCTTCCATCAGCTCGGCGGGAATGCGCTTGCGCCGCGTGAAGTCGCGCCGCGCCTCGCGCACCGAAGCGACCTCGGGCTCGTCTCCCGAGCCGACCTCGTCGCCCGCGCGCTCCAGCATTTCGCCCAGTTCGTCGGCGCAGTCGCGGCGGTGGGCGAGTCCGGCCAGCATGGATAGCTGCTCGGCGCGCAGTTCGGCGGCGTCGTGCGGCATCTGCGTTTCCTGGTCCCAACTCAGCAATTGCTGGCAGGACGCCAGGACGCGGCTCTGACGGAGATAGGAGGCGAGTTCGGTATAGGCGCTCATGCGTTCACTCCGTAACGGTCAGGCGGACAATTCGTGCGAGTTCGTCGATTCCATCGGTCAACGCCGCCGGTCCGGGCTGGAGCAGAATCGTACTGTCGATCTCGAAGATGCGGTCGTTTCGAACGGCCGGCACGTCGCTCCAACCCTCTCTTGCGCGGATCTTATCCGGCTCGACCTTGCGGCCGCACCAGCTCGCAATGATCACGTCGGGGGCGCGTCGCGCGATCTCGCCGGGTTCGTAGATTCGCCCCCGCGCCCCCTGTTGATCTCTCGATTCACGACAGATGTCGTCGCCACCCGCAATCTCGGTCAGTTCGGATGTCCAGCGAATGCCGGCGATCAACGGCTCGTGCCACTCCTCCAGAAAGACGCGCGGGCGGCGCGGCAGTTCGCGCGCGGCTTCGGCGTGGCGGCGCAGGTTGGCCTGGAGTTGTTGCGCGAGTGCTTCCGCCTCGGGGGCCGCGCCCACCAACGCGCCGACGACGCGCACCGTCTGCAGGATCTCGGCCACCGATCGCTGATTGAAGATGTAGATCGGCACGCCGCGCTTGGCGAGGTCGCGTGCGATGTCCGCTTGCAAGTCGGAGAACCCGAGCACGAGATCGGGCTTGAGCGTGTCGATCTCGTCGTAGTTCGCGTCCAGGAAGGTCGAGACGGTCGGCTTGTCGCGTGCCTCGGCCGGACGCTTCGTGAAGCCGGAAACGCCCACGACCCGGTCACCGGCGCCGATCGCGTAGAGGATCTCCGTCGTCTCCTCCGTCAAACAGACGATGCGCTCGGGATAGCGCGGTGCGGAAGCGAGCAGGTCGTCGAGCAGCTCGCTCATTGCGTGCTTTGACTCGGTCGGATTTGACTCGGCATGAGCCGCATCGTCTCAAAAACGAATATTCGGTGTGCGGCGTTGATTCAGAATGAGACAGGTAGCGCCCCTTAACAGCCTCGCGCAACAACCGCGTGCTGGATCGGGGTGGGAGCCTCGAAGCGCTCGGCGCGCGCCGGTTTGCACGACTTCGGCAGTGGATCCCGTTTGTTCGGGGTGCCCTGAGACGTGCGCCGATCGACCAAAACTGTTTCGGTCAACCTGCCGTTTCAGGGCTCGTCCCGAAGGATCGCCTTGCTAGCGTCGGCCAGTGAGTAAAGGAGGTATCGAGATGAAGATCGCAGTGGCTGTTGCCATGCTCATCACTCTGGCGCCGGTAGCCCTGGCCGACACGATTGTTGCGGACGCGACGGGGAAGGACAGTTCGTTCACGACCGACTTCTGGGGGGTGGAGTTCGCCGATGGCGACGCTCTCGTGAAGTCGGTCACGTTCGATCTTTCCGCGGACTGGAACGCGTACTTCGACTTTGATGGAAGCTCGTTCAATGGAGCGAAGGCGCCCGTAATCGGTGCGCTGAACGGGCTCAAGACCACGGACATTACGGTCAAGACGTCGGGTGCCATCCGCGGTTATTCGTCGCACCCGTCGCTGTTGACGTTCAGCTTCGCGAAGGGCAGCTTCGCGTCGGGGGACAGCTTTCGGTTCAGCGCCGACACGGACGCGCTCGGATTCGGTATTCCCGACCCGGGAAGCACGATCGGCGACAGCGGCGTGATGTTCAACGTCCTGTTCGAGGACGGGCGCTCCTTTGACACGGTTTTCGAAACGCAGAGCAACCAGGTCGCCACCGCCGTGGTTCCGAACCCCGAGCCCGGCACATTGGTGCTCGTGCTTCTCGCATTCAGCATCTTCGTTTGGCGCGCACGCCGCCGTACGGCGTGATCGCGTTTGTCGATCATCGTTGGAGCCGGGCTCTCTCCTGAGAGTCCGGCTTTCTTTGTCGCTGCTCGAGTTCGCTCGCTGCGCTTCGCGCGTTCTGAGTATTGGGTTGTGAGTTGTGCGTCGCAACCAGGCCAGCCGCTCTCTGGTCGCGACGCAAGACCCATCACCCACAACCCGTTACCGATCCCGGTGCGCTCGTCCTACTCCGGCTCCACCTCCGTTTCGGTATGCGGGTCGGGGCCGGTCAGCTCATTGCCGGGTCCGACTTCGATGGGGCCGCTGGCGTGCGTGTCGGTGTCGTCGAGCACGGGATCCGGCGCTGTCCACGTATCGACTTCGTCGTCCTCTCGTTTGTCTGACGGATAGAGGATGACACGATCCGGTTCGATGTGGATCCTGTCCTGCATCGAGCCGAGTTCGGTCGCGGTCGGTGAGGGCTGAGTGGGTTCCGGCGCCGCGCCGCTCCTTCGCGGCGGGGTTGCATGCTCGGGAGGCGGCGGCGGCGTGGAACAGTCACTCAAATGATCCGACGCACCGGAGGCGTCAGCCCCCGATGCGCCCGGATCGGCAACGCCGGGGGAACATCCCCCGGGCGCTGCCTGTAGGTCCGTCGCCGTGCCGTCCGTATCAGGCGGGGTCGCATGCTCGGGAAGAGGCGACGACGACGGTTGATTGGTATCGGTGTGCTCGCGAGCGGTCGGCGTGAGTACGTCTTGCGGTAGCGGGTCGAGATCCAGATCGATGTCGAGATCGACGTCGAGATCGACGTCGAGGTCCAGATCCAGATCGATGTCGAGATCCAGAAGCTCGACCGAGTCGTCGAACGTGACGATCTGGAAGGGGTCGGGGAGCAGATCGACCATCGGTGCCGCGGTGCGCGCGGACTGCTTGGCGGCGATTCGTCTGGCTTCCGCGAGCGACACGGGATAGATGCGCGGATCGCGCACGCGGCTCTTGCGCGGTGCGGGCGGGGGGGGCTCGGCGGACGTGCCCGTGTCCGTCTCGGCGGCCAACGGTTTGTCCTCGACCGGGGGCTCGGGACTCACGGGCACGTCCGGTTGCTCCTCGATGCGCTGCTCGTCGTTCTCTTCGTCTTCCTCTTCTGCGTCCTCCATCCCCGCGGCGGCGTCGGCCGAACGCTTGCGCTCCGCTTCCAGCTCCTGCCAGTTGTCGAGCGGCGTGTTGCCGTCATCGATGGGCTGGCCGGTGAATGTGAGGTAGTCGAGTTTCTCGAGACTGCGGTGAAGCAGCGCGTAGCCGAGCAGCAGCGAGATGAACGCGGCGGCCGCGTAGCCGACTCCATAGGTCGCTTGGCCCTCGTTCACGCTCCACCAGGCGAGGCCGGCGTTGAGCAGCAGGAACAGGAGCGAAGTGCCCATCGCCTGTTTGCGCAGATCGAAGTACATCTGCATCAGGATCGTGATCAGCAGCATGACGTGGAAAAACGCGCCCAGGCAGGCGAGCCGGAAGACGCGAATGGCGAGTTTGTCGAGTTCCAGCCAGTTGATGATGTAGGGCGCGAAGATGATGATCACCACCGTGATGGCGCCCTGCACGCGCAGGAGACGAATGGTGCTCTCCTGTAGCGTCTCGAACATGCGCTCCCGCTTGTCCTCGATGTAGGCCAGCGGCGTGCCCGCGAGAATGGCGCCGTAGTACGCGCGGTACTTCTCGTAGAACGACGTTTCGAGTCGTATGAGATTGACCGCGAGCGCCGGGACGACCGTCAGGTAGGCGAGGAAGCAGCTGGTGTCGTAGAGCGGGTGGAACTGAACGAATTCGTGCGGGCCGATGCCATCGCGGAACCAGAAGATCATCTTGTCCACCCAGATGGCGAGGTTGTAGAAGAGTCCCACGCCGACGAGACGGGGGAAACTGCGCAGCGCGCGAAGCACGCTGAACTCGCGGCGCCCGTCCGCCTCCATGCCCCGTACGATCGTGCGCGTGAGCAGCATCAGGGTGAATGCCTGCCCCGCGGTGTAGGCGGCGAGAATGCCGACCGTGTCGCTGGTGAGCGTGCAGAAGATGATGCCTGCGATCGAAATCAGCGTGCCGTAGACATAGGCGCGCAGCACCATGTCGTACTCGCGCGCGACGCTCAGCCAGGTGAGCGCGAGCCACGTCATCGAGACGATCATGAAGAGCGATACGGCGACCAGCGAGAGCGCGGGTGAGAAGCGGGCGACGGCGCAGAAGGTCGCCGAGATGAGGAACGCGATCACGCCGGTCACCAGCATCGAGGCGGTGAACGCGGGCAGGACGCGGCTGTACTGGTGGCCGTAGAGAAGGTCGGCCACGCGGCGCGTGATGGCCATCTGGCCCGTGCCCACCAGCACGAGGCTGAACGCGAAGGCGTAGGTCACGAGCGCGCGGAACATCTCGATGCCGGCGTTCACGCCCACGAACGGCGCCAGCAGGTTGAGCAGCGTCAGCGTCATGATCGTCATCAGCCACGGTCCCGACGAGATGAGACCGGCGGCGAGGTAGGCACGCGCCTTGGAGAGGAAGCCGCCCTGATCGTCGATCATGCGGCGCAGTTCGAAGCCGATGCCGGCCATCGCTACTCATCCCTCCACTCGGTTTTGGTGGCGCTGTCGTCGCCGTCGTCGTCGTCCTCGGATTCGGATTCCTGGGCTTCCGGGGGCGGACCGATTTCGCGGGCGAGATGACCGAATTTGTCGCGCGTTTCGTCCTCACGATCCACCGCCGTCCGCGTGTCTTCCAGGTTCGTCACCGTTGCCTCTCTCGGGCTGCCCTCAATCGGCCCCC
>CBDURV010000150.1:0-8222 GCA_965369495.1 uncultured bacterium | reverse complement strand
CACCCGCCGCTCTTCCGATCCCCGGGAACCCCGCCGACACTCCTGCCGGGCCGGGGCGCGGGCGCCGACCGCGCGCCACGTGAAGCGCACTCCATCACCCCCCCGAGCCCCCCCGTTAAGATCCCGTAGCCGGCGTCAACGAGGGCGCGGCCGATCGACTCGGCCAGTACCGCACGCGGGTCGTCGGGTTCAAGGTCGCCGTTGCCGACCACCGCAATGAGCGAAACTCTACTCATCGATCTAGCTACCAGTCGGTAGAATCGCAGCGTCGATGCGTATCCTGATTCTCTGTTTCGCCACCTTCGCCGCGGGCATTCTCGCCGGCTCCATTTTCTGGCCCGAGGATGAGATTCGGCGCGATCGCGGGCGCGACGGCGCGCGCGATAGTCGCAGCGTCTACGACCGCGGGGGATACGCCGAAGACGAGGACGATGCGTCCGCGGACGGTCCCGGCGCGGCAAGACGCTCCGCCGGTGAGACGCGCGCCAGTGTGCGCGCCTTGACCGCGGAGGCTGCGCGCGCGCTCGAGGCGATCACGGGCGGTGAACGCGGCGACCTACTGCGCGAGGCGGACGGCCGTATCAGCGGCACGGTGCTCGATCCGTCGGGCTCACCGATCGCCGGCGTCATGATCACGGTCATTCCCGATGCGCGCCCGTTCGATCTTGCCGCCAACGGGCGCCACGCGCGCAGACGCCCGCACCAGGATCGCGATCTCAACACCGTGGCGAGCGACGCGATCCAAGGGGAACTCTGGCGCCGCCTCGCCCGCCGCTCCGCGGAGTCGGGCCAAAACGGCCGCTTCGAAATCACCGGCGTGATGGACTCGTCGCACAGCCTGATCGCGTTCCACGAGCAATTCGACGTGCGGCCGCGAACGCACCGCGGCAAGGTGCGCCCCGGCGCGACCATCGACTTCGTCGCATCGCCGATCGCGACCGCGCGCGTCGAGGTGCGCATGCCCGACGGCACGCTGGCGGAAAACGCATGGCTGCGCTGGTCGGGCCCGCACGGCAAGGGCCGCGAGCCCTGGATGCCGGATCCCGGGCGCGTGCGCCTGCCGGTGGGACTCTGCAAGGTCAAGGCGGAGGTGTGGACGCCGGAACCGATGGAGTCCAAAGAGGTCGAGCAGAACATCGTGGCGGGGCGCGCGGCCGAGCCGATCGTGCTCACCCTCGAACAGCGCCGCGTACTCACCGCGCGACTCATTCTCCCGGACGGATTCGCCGCACCGCGCCGCGTCGAGTACCGCATGCGCCGCGTCGATGAAGGCGACGTCGAACCGGAGTCGCTGCTCAAGGACCAGTCGAATCGACAGGCCTACACGCCCGCGCCGACGCGCGCCTACTGGTTCGACCTCGAACCGGGGCGTTATCTCGTCGCGGCCTTCCTCGACCGCAAGCGCCTCATCGCACACGCCATCGCCGAGGTGGGTGAAGGTGCGTCGGAAGTTGAATTGCCGGTCACGGAGCCCGAGAGCGGCAGCTACGTGAAGGTGCGACTTGTCGGTCCCGACGGCGGCCCGGTGCCGGGAGACGTCTCGTTCCGCATCATCACGAAGGACGCGAAGGGCCGCCAGAAGAACCGTCGCGTCGATGCCTTCCAGCAGGCCGACCACTGGCTGGTGATGATCGACGGCGTGGGCGGCGACGGCGTTCGCGAAGCGACCATGCGCGTCGGCACACGCGACTTCGGCGGCGCGAGCGAGGACTTCAGCCTGCGCGGCGGTCGCACGGTGAGTTTCCGTTTCGACAAGGCGGCGCGCCTCAAGGTGCAGGTCGCCCGCTTCGGCGGCAGCGGCGTCGAAGGATCGCTCTACGTCGCGCTGCGCGGAAAGCTCGGCGCCGACTCGTGGCGGCTCGTCGCACCGGACGGCGATTGCTCGCTGGGTAGCGTCCAGCCCGGCCACTACGACCTGATGCTCTACGTCCGCAAGAACAAGCAGAACTTCCCGATTCTCAAACGGCCGATCAACCTCTCGCCGGGTGATGAGGAGATGTCCGTCACCGTGCCGACGCTGCACACGTTGAGCGTTCGCTACGCCGGCAAGGGGCGGCCGCGGGATGTGGTTCTGCGCACCAAGGATGAGTCGATCGGCCAACTGCGGCGCACGGCCCGGCTCTCGGGCCGCAAGGCGGGCTTCGCCTTCCTCGCGCCCGGCACCTACGTAGTCGAGTGCGCACGCAAGAAAGTCACCGTGCGGGTGCCCGCCTCCGCCGAAGTGGTCATCCCCTAGCACGAGCGCGAGCCGGCCGCCCGCCGAGCGGTTCGCTCGCTGCGCTTCGCGCGTAGTGGGTCATGGGTTGCGGGTTGTGCGTCGCACCCTGGCCATCCGCGTGGGTGGGGTAGCCAGGGGGCGTGGGGGGTTCTGGGGCGGCGCCGCTAGTGGCCGAGGCCCCACGACGACGGCTACGCCACGTGGCTCCCTGGGTGCGACGCAAAACCCATCACCCACAACCCAATACGGATCCAGGGAGGCTCGACCTTGGTCCCGCGCGACGATACTATCCGCGGGCGGAGGCTTGGCGAATGCACTCGCCAAGGCGCGCCGCCAAGTGCCGCGCGTTCGCGCCACGGATCATGCTCAGGTGGTCGCCGGGAATGGCGTGCATCTCGAAGCCGCGCGACGCGACCGTGCGCCAATGGAGCGGCGACATGCGTTCGACCCGCTCCAGCCTGCGCAGGTACTTTCCCCCGCGCCCGATCAGGCGCCGGACGCGCGCGTCACGATAGAGCTTCAGCGCGTCCTGCACACGGTCCAGCTGGGCTTCCGCCATCATTAGCGTGATCCGCCCGTCATACCGCGCCGGCCGATAGGAGTGGGCCTGCTCCAGATACAGCTCATGCAGGGTGTGGACGGATTCGTACGCGGCCGGCGCCGGCTGGGGATCGTCGAGAACGTACTGTTCGAGTTCCCGCCGCTCGGCGGCGTCATCCGCGCGCAGCAGCCGGTCGAACCACGACCTGCGCCGCGGACTGACTGCCGGATACAGCGTGTCGAAGAGCACGAGCAGCGCGACCGTTTCGCCGGCAGCGCGCAGACGCTGCGCCATCTCCAAAGCGACCAACCCACCCACCGACCAGCCACCGAGATAGTAGGGCCCGCGTTTTTGCGTCGACCGCATGGCGTCGACATAGTCTTCGGCCATGCCGGCGAAGTCGGCGTGCGGCTCCTCGTTTGCGTCCAGCCCGCGTGCCTGGAACGCGTAGAACGGCTGGCCCTCTTCCATTTCCGCTGCGAGCTCGGTGTAGCAGAGCACGTTGCCGTCGATCGGATGCACGCAGAAAAAGGGCGAACGTCCCGCCCCTTCCCGCAGGCGCACGATGGGCCGCCAACCGCCTCCAATGCGCTGCGTGCGAATGCGTTCGGCCAAATCCCGCACGGTCGGGGATTCGACGAACATGTCCAGCGGCAGCTCGATCCCGAAAACCTCTCCAAGGCGCCATGACGCATCGAGCGCATCCAACGACGTGCCGCCGATCTTGAAGAAGTTGTCATCGACGGCGATGTCCGAACTCTCCAAGACGAAACGCCACGTCGCGAGGATCTGCTCCTCGATCGGATCGCGCGCAACGCTCGGAGCGACGCAGGGAGCCTTGGAACCAGCGTCACCCATCGACGCCGACGTGAATCTCGACGCGCGTCGGGTCGGCGGCGGGGTGCAGCTCGAAGTCGTGGTCGTAGCGGCGGGCGAGCGGCATGCCCCATATCTTCTGCCACGCCGCGATCATCGCACCCGGCTGTTCCCCCACCGAGACGATACGCGCGAACTTCCCGGCGGGGACGCGACGGCGCACGATGCCCTCCGGCAGAGGCGCGTCGGGGCCAATGCGGCGCCCCAGGAAAAACGTGTAGGGGCGCGTGTGATCGCCTTCGTACTCGCAGTAGACGGCGACGACATCGTCGTCGAGCGCGGGCACCTCAAGCATGCGCGCGTCGGAGAAGAAACTTCCCCACAACGCACCGATCGGGGAGGGATCGTCATTCGACGCCCGCGTTTCGAGACCGGCCAGATCGCGGGCACTCAGCTCGAGCGACTCGTGGTTCATGCGGCGATCGTAACCATCAAGTAGGCTGCGCGCCATGTCCGACGGATTCGCGCTCGCGTACGGTGTTGAACTGCTCTGCACCGAGGCGCCCGTGATCTCGAAGGCGCGCCTGCTGGCGAGCCTCGAAGCGCGCTGTCCCGGCGTCGCGCCGCTGGACGGCAAGACCGACTCCGAGCTCTTGAGCTTCGTGCATCCGGCGCACATGGTGAAGTTCGCGGACGGGGAACTGCCGGCGCACACGCTCGTCGCCGTCTCGGAGGACCCGCCCAACCCGGAGCGACTCCAGCCGGCGCTCCAGCAGACCTACGCGTTCGACTCCGCCCAGGACGCGATCGACAAGTCCACCGCCACGGTCGTCGTTACGGACATGATGTGCATGGGCATGCTCTACGAGGAGCGCCTCGATCTGTTCCAGCACGCTCTCATGGCGGTGCTCGATCTGGTTGACTGCAACGCCATCCACTGGCAGCCCACCCAGCAACTCGTCGATCCGTTCGCCTACCGCATGGCATACGCCACCGGGGAACGCGCACAGCGGTTTTTCGCCGGCTCGATCAACGTGCGCAGCTTCAACATCGAAAACGACGACGATGTGATGGTCATGGACACGCTCGGGCTGAGCGCGATCGGCGCCTTCGATCTGCAGTGCCACTTTCAGGATCTCGAGCCCCAGGACGTGGCGCGCCTGCTCTTCGATCTCGCCTGGTACATGTTCGTGAAGGGCAGCATCGTCCTGGACGGACACACGGTGGACGGAATCGACCCGGGCAGCATGTGGCTCTGCCACTACGAGGACGCGCTCATGGCACCCGAGCGCACCGTGCTCGACATCGACCCGGGCCCCTCCTACCGCGCCCGGAAAGGTTAGGGGACCGCCCCAGCTGCTAACCTGACCACCGTGTCCAGCACCGGTTCCTACTCGACGGGCAAGTCCCACGGCGATGTCGGCTTCGTCCAGGCGCGCGTGGCGGATTTCGGACTGGTCGCGGCGGGACTGTTCGGCTTCGCGCTGATTGTTCGCCTCGTCATCGATCTCGTGCGGGTCGGATCCGACGCATTGATCGATCCGTCGACCCACTTTCACTTCGTTGCGGTCCTGATCTTTTTGGCCGTTTGGATCTTCAGCCGCGGAGCGCCGCGCAGCTACGCCTACGTCCGACGCGTCGAATCGATCGGCCTGCTCCTGGGCAGTGGAGCGCTGATCGGCATGGGCGCCTACCTGCCGCGTGAATACCACGCCGCGACTATTGTCACCCTCGCGCTTACGCAGGGGTTCTTCGCCCGCGCGATCTTCGTCCCGAGTGACGCGCGGCGCACACTCGTGCTTTGCTGTCTGGTCGGCGCCGCACTCATCGCATCCGTGTTTTTCTCGTCGATCGGCGACGATCACTCCAGCGCGCTGCTGCCGGCCACGGTCTGCGCCGTCTGGTGGACGCTGACGACCGTGCTTTGCGTCGCCGCCTCGCGTCTCATCTACGGACTGCGCCAGCAGGTCGATGACGCGGAGCAGCTTG
This sequence comes from uncultured bacterium, assembly GCA_965369495.1. GTDB lineage: Bacteria > Planctomycetota > PLA2 > PLA2 > PLA2 > JBCDBY01. The sequence goes on along the minus strand of CBDURV010000150.1, from coordinate 2,658 downwards.
GGCAGTACACGCTGGAGGAGAAGCTGGGCGAAGGCGCGATGGGCGTCGTCTACCGCGCGCGCCACGCGATGCTCGCGCGCCCCACCGCCGTCAAGCTGCTCCTGCCCGACCGCATCGGCGAAACGAGCCTCGCGCGTTTCGAGCGCGAGGTGCAGCTCACGGCGCAGCTCACGCATCCGCACACGGTCACGATCTTCGACTACGGCCGCACGCCCGACGGCATCTTCTACTACGCGATGGAACTGCTCGAAGGTGCCGCCCTCGACCGCATCGTCGAAGTGGACGGCCCGCAACCGCCCGAGCGCGTCGCCTACATCATGGATCAGGTTGCCGCAGCGCTGTCCGAGGCGCACGGCAAGGGCCTGATTCACCGCGACATCAAACCGGCCAACATCATTCTCACGCAGCAGGGCGGGGAGCCGGATGTCGCCAAGGTTGTGGACTTCGGCCTCGTCAAGAGCATGCAGGAAAACGAGGACGCCAACCTCAGCTCGACCGGTGCGGTGGCGGGCACGCCCTACTACATGGCGCCCGAGTCGATTCTCGCCTACCAGGAGGTGGACGCACGCACCGACATCTACGCGCTCGGCGCCGTCTGCTACTTCCTGCTCACCGGCGAACCTGTCTTCAAGGGCAAGAACGCCGCCGAGGTCTGCACCCACCACGTGCACACGGAGCCGATTCCGCCCTCGAAGCGCTGCGACGCGGCCGTGCCGCCCGATCTCGAATCGACGATTCTCGACTGCCTCGCCAAGGAGCCTCGCCACCGCCCCGCCACCGCCGGACATCTGCGCGCACGCCTCTGGGCCGGCGGCACCCTGCGCAAGTGGAACACCGACCGCGCACGCCGGTGGTGGCGCAAACACGGCGACGCCGTCAAGGCACCGCGCGGCGCCGTGCCGGACGAAGCGAATCGAACCATCGCCGTTGATCTCAAGCGGCATCAGATTCCGTAGGTCGCGGCGTTAGGCGTCAAGCATCGAGCGTCCGTTCGCCCACTGAAACGCGGAAACGGATAAGCTGCCTGCGTGTTCCTTCGATCCTTCCCGCCCATGGGCGTCTACGAGACGCTCTTCCGATTCGCCGACGCCACCGGCAGCTACATGGGCGAGCCCGGCACGCACCCGTGGGCGCAGGGCTTTCCGCTCACGACCCAGCTTCCGGATGGGCCGCCGCTGCCCGACAGCATCGCGATCACGGCGACCGACCGCATGTATCCCAAGGCGGACGGCCAGCCGGAACTGCGCGCGGCGATCGCCAACTACTACAACGAGTTCTACGACGCGGGCATCGCGCCCGACAACGTCGCGGTCTTCGCCGGCGGCCGCCCCGCGATCTTCGCCATTATCGCCTTCCTGCTGGACGACGTTACCGTCACCATCGAGCAGACGGAGTACACGCCCTACTACGACCTGCTCAAGCTGCTGCGGCGCGACCACCAGCTCATTCCCAGCAATCCGGAAAACCGCTTCCGACCGGGTGTCGCCGACCACCCCGCCCGCGACAACGTGTTGTTCATCAAGAGCAACCCGTGCAATCCGACCGGCGTGGCGACCACGGGCGACGGTCTCAAGGCGCTGGTGGATGCGTACAACAAGCCGGGCCGCGGCGCGCTGTTCGACGAGGCGTACGAGTTCTTCGTCGATCCCGCGCCGGAGAGCGCGCTGGCGCACATCGACGACATCGAGGGGACCAACCTCTTCGTCGTCGGCGCCGCCACCAAGGGGCTACAGGTGCCGGGTATGCGGGTCGGCTGGGTCGTCGCCGCACGCGAGCACATCGAGATCTTCCGCAACTACTCGTCGATCGCCATGGGCGGCGTTTCGCGCGCCTCGCAACTCTACGTGACGGAACTGCTCGAAATCGAACGGGTGCGCCGGGCGCGCCAGGCGGTGTCGAACTTCTTCACGATGCAGCGCAACCGCTACGGCGAGGCGTTGAGCAGTCTCGGGTTCGAGATGTTTTCGGGGTCCGGGGGCTTTTACCACTGGGCACGGCTGCCCGGCGGCCTCACCGGCGACGAGTTCAACACGCGCCTGTTCGAACACAACGCCGGAATACTCCCGGGCCGCCTGTGCGACATGGCGCGCAGCGACACCCTTAACCACATGATGCGCTTCTCGTTCGGACCGCTGCGGGCGGACTCGTTCGAAGAGGACATCGAGATCCTGCGGAAGTGCGTGTAGAGGCTCCGATGGCGAAGAACGTACTTGGCGGAGAGCTGCAGCCCTGCAGCATTGATCCCCTCACCGGCTGGCTGCGTACCGGCTGCTGCGAAACCAGCGCCGAGGACGTCGGCGCGCACACCGTCTGCATTCGCGCAACGCCCGCGTTCCTCGCCTACAGCAAGGCGCGCGGCAACGATCTCGGCACGCCGATGCCGAAGTTCGGTTTCCCTGGCATCAAGCCGGGCGACCGCTGGTGCCTCTGCGCGCCGCGCTGGGTGGAAGCACTCGAACGCGGCGTGGCGCCCCAGGTGGATCTCGCCGCCACCCACGAGCGCACGCTCGACTACGTACCGCTCGAGACGCTCCAGGAATACGCAATCGAGTAGGGCCGAGCGTTCGCGGACCGGTCTTGGGTTGTGGGTGATGGGTTGTGCGTCGCGACCAGACAGCCGCTGGGAGAAGCCGACATCGTGGGGCCTCGGTCGATTGC
>CBDURV010000149.1:0-8243 GCA_965369495.1 uncultured bacterium | reverse complement strand
GCGGTCCCGCCGGCGGTTCCATGCAGACGTTCGAGATCGATTGCAGCGCGCCCAAGTGGGCGACCGACGTCGAGGTCGGCATTCGCATCGAGGGCGCGGGACGTGCGCGCGCCGACGAGATTTCGCTCGTCCCGAGCGGGCGCGCACACATCGATGCGGTCGAGCAGGGCAGCTTCGAGCTCCAGGTCGTGGACGGCCGCGAGCTGGAGGTCAGCTACGCGGGCGCGCCGACGCTGACGAACGGCCGCTTGGTCGCGTTCGACGCGGCGGGTGGACCGATCGACGGCGCGAATCTCACCGTTACCGCCAAGGCGGACGACGCGGACCACGTGCAGGTGACGATCGCAGGCGCAGGAGGGGGCGGTGGCCAGGCGGCTGCGATCGGCGTCGAGTTCACCGAGGTGCACGGCTTCCTGACGCAGGGCGGTTGGCGCGTGTTCACGCCGGATCAGGCGATCGATTTTCACGCCGCTTTCCCCGGTACCGGAAGACTCCACCTCAAGGGCATTCGCAAGCTGCTCGTCGGCGACAAGGGACGCGCCTTTTCGGTTACCGCGGCGGGCACCGACGGCCGCATCGCCTCGATCGCAACCGTGGACGCCGCGGGCAACCGCTGGGCGATCCTCGGTGCCCCGGGCGCGGACGGTTTCAGCTTCCGCATCCGCAGCAACCTGCGCGGCGAGGCGGCGCTGGCGCAGCGCGCCTTCAGCGCCGCACTCCAGAGCTACTCCGAAAAGCGCTGGGGCGAATTCATCGAGCGGGCGCAAAGCGCGCTGGCCGAGTTCCCTTTCGCCAGCGCGAGTAGCAAGGAGCGCATCGCCACCCGCATGGGCGAGGTGACGGCCGACCGCGCCGGACTCGTGCGCGAGGCGCGCACGCTGTTGGCGGACTTCGACGAATTCCGCGACATGGAGAGCCTCGACCGCGTGGAGGCGGTGCTCGCCCAGTTGACCGGGCGTCATCAGGTCAAGTCGGGCGAGGGTCCGGCGGGCAAGAGTTACGCCACCTTGGCGACGGGCCGGGCGGAGCGCCGCACGAAGGCGCGGCGCGCCCAGGAAGCGAAGCTGGCGGAGCCCATCTGGGAACTTGCGCAGGTCAACCTCGAAGCCGAGGAGACCTACGCGGCGACCGTGCTGCTCAGCTACATCGTGATCAACCTTTCCGCCGCGCCCCAGGCGGCGGATGCCAAGAAAACGCTCGGCGAGATCGAGAAGAGCCATCCCCAGATCCTCAAGGTTCTGAGGGATGTCGGAATCGGAGGAAAGTAGGCCATGGCGAGCCAAGCGATCGGTATCGACATCGGCGCGCACGCGGTCAAGATCGCGTGGTTGCAGAAGAAGGGCGCCACGACGCGCGCCGTTCGTCTCTTCCGCGCGACCATCGCGGGTGACGAGGATTTCGCGCGTGTACAGGGCGCGATCCAGCGCGCCGGCATCCGTGGCGGGCCCGGCCTGATCGGCATTACGGGACGGGACCTGATCGTGCGTTACACCCACGTCCCCCCGGTGCCCTACTGGCGCCAAACGCTGAACATGAATTGCGAGTTCAAGGAGGTCTCGTGACCGAGGGGCGGCGCCGGCGCCGCCGACTACGGGCGCCTCAACCTTCCGGTCGACTCGGACGAGGAGACGGTGCTCGTCGCGCTGGCCCGCGACGTCTGGCTGCGCCCGCGGCTCAACGCGGCGACCGGTGCGGGCATCAAGGCGGATGGCGGCTGCCCCAACTCGGTGGCGCTGTTCAACGCGTTCCTTGCCCACGGTTCGTACGACGATGGCGAGACGACGTATCTGGTCAACATCGGACGCAACAACATCGACATGGCCATCCAGCGCGATGGGGAGCTCATCTTCGCGCGCAACATGGCCGGTGGCGGCCAGATGTTCACCGAGGCGATCATGGGCACCTTCGGCCTGCGCGAGCCGAAGTCGGAAAAGAACAAGGTCACCAAGGGCGACCTGACACCGCGCGCGCAGGCGCACTATCCCGACGCGACGACCGAGAAGATCGCCAACGCGATGCAGGGCCCCGCCGGCCAGCTCGTCTCGATGATCCAGTCGACCGTCATGATCTGCCGCGCGCAGACGCGCATCTCCGACCTGAATGTCGATCGCGTGCTGCTTACGGGTGGCGCGGCGCGCATGAAGGGCCTGCGCGACTACTTCGCCGCCAACATGAACGTGCCGGTCGAACTCTTCGACCCGGTCTCCGAGCTTGATCTTTCCGCCTTGCCCGCGGAGGACGAGCAGGAGTTGGGCGAATCGCCCCTCGACTTCTCGACCGCCATCGGCCTGGCCGAAACGCTTATCCAGTCCAACTCCTTCCGTCTCGAGGTACTGACGGAGAAGGAGAAGACGAAGCGGCGCTTCGGGCAGCGCAGCGTCTGGGCGCTTGCGGCCGGCGCTGCGATGCTTGTGCTTTGCGTGCTGCTCTTCCAGAACCGCGCCGCTCAGATCGCCGCGATCGAAGAGGCGAACATCGAACTCGAGGCGGGCGCCAGCCGGGTCGGGCGCCAGGTCAAGGAGCAGAAACAGGCGATCCGCGCCGAGTCTGACGCGCGCTACAAGCAGGTCGCCCTGCGCGTGCGCCGTCTGAGTGGCTCCCTCATGCGCTCGGTTGTCGTCGCACTTGGCACGCACGAACCCGAGGGCATGTTCCTGGAGCGCGTCGAGCTGAGGTCCGAGAAGATCGGACTCGATCTCGCGGGCCGCCCCGCGACAGCCGCGGGATCACGGGAACAGGAGGGCCAGGCGCGCTTGCACCAGCAGCAGATCTGGCCCGAGGTCGTGGTCGCCGTGGAGGTGCAGCGCGACCAGATCCAGGGTCGCGCCGGCGACGCGGTGAACCTCTATCAATCCAAGATCAAGGCCGCCGTCAGCAAGATCAAGCTGGACGGCTGGGACATCCAGTTCAAGGGCGAGTCCCTGAACGGAAACAAGTTCCGCATGTTCTTCAGCCTGTTCGATCAGGCCGACGAGACGGATAAGGAGAGCTGAGCGTGGATTTCTGGGCGCAGCACAAGGATTTCATCCTCAAAGTACTCGCCGGCTTCGGCGTGTTCCTAGTGGCATTGATCGCGCGCGGCATCGTCTACGGTGACGATCTCGAGACGGCGCAGAGCCGGAACAAGAAGTTCGCGAATCAGATCAAGTCGAAGAAGGTCGTTCCCCGCCGCAAGGTGGCCGAACTCAACCGCGCGGCCAAGCAGCTCCAGGCGAACGTTGAAACGTTGGCCAAGGAGATCGGCTGGGACGCTTCGAACGAACGCGAGTTGCGCCGCGCGCTGCTTGCGACGACGTTCCGGCGGCTCATCGCCCTCGGCGTGGGAAACGAAGGCGACTCGCCCGAGGATCTCGCGCGGATAGTGGACGAGAACTTCGACGTCAATCTCAACGGTACGTTCGGCGCGCTTCGCCTGCGGGTGCGGGACGACGTGCTGCTGGAGGCGGGCGAGCGCAACGTCGCGCTGCCGGAGGACGGTCTTGGGTTCGGTCAACTCGTCTCGATCGAATCGGGCGATCTGCTCAAGTACCTGCTGCAGCTCGAGTTGATGACGCGCGTCTTGACGAACGCGCTGGGCATGGAGATCCGCGACGCCGAGACGGGCCGCAAGGAAATGCTGCGCGTCGAGGCGATCGAGGAGGTGCGCATCGACACCCAGGACACGACGGCACCGCCGCTCGGCGGGGGTGTCAATCCCCAGTTCCTGCGGGAGTACGAGGTGCGCATGGTCGTGCGCGGTGATGAACGCACAATCCTCTCGCTGATCAATCAGCTCGAGGCGAGCAGGCCGCGCGTACCGATTCGCTCGATGCGGGCCGAGCGCCGCCCGCGAGGCATGATCGCGATGGAGCTGCGCATGCTCGCCGTGGCGGTCAACACCGGCGTGGACTTTGCCGCGACGGAGGAGACGGGACAGTGAACCGCGAACGACTGCTTTTCGTTGGCGTCCTCGCCATCATCGGACTCTGGTTCTTCGTCCTGCGCGAAGCTGCCGATCCGGTCACGTCGGCCAAGCCGCGCAATGTGAAAGTCACGGTGCTCGGCGTGACCGCGATCGACCTGCCCGACGTCGTGTTCCGCATGCCTGAAGTGCATGGCGCCTTCACGAAAGTTACCAACGAGCGCGCGCACGACCGGCCCCCGTTGGCGGCCGTCGTTGCCCGCGACCTGCCCAACATCTGGATCCCGACAAGCCGCTCCGTGAGGCTCTCGTTACTCGGCCGTCTGCGCCGTGCCACGGTTGCCCCGGTAGTGGGCGAAGCCACCATCGAGTTGCCGGCGACCGAGGCGGATGCCGCCGCCGACAATGCGGGCGGCGAGGAAATCGCGCGCCGCGATGGCTGGACCGCGCTCGGCAATCCGGGCGGCGGGCGCATCGTCCGGCTCACCTACAAGAGGCAGAAGATCCGCGATCCGCAGCAGGTGCCGGCTCCCGGCGCCTTGCCGAACAACGATTTCTACCGCCTGCTGGCGCTGCTGGAAGTCGATCCCGTCAAGGCGCAGCAGGAGGGGCTCACGCAGATCGAGGTCATTCTCAAGATCGGTGGTTCATCCAAGGTGACCTACTCGTTCCCCAAGGACCTCCAGAACGTCGAGGTGGCATTGGAAGGGACCGAGGCGGCCTACCTCGAGGGGCTCAAGGGCTACATGCGCCTGCCCGCCAAGAGCGCGCAGGCGCGCGTAACGCTCGGCCAGCGTCTGCTCGCCGCCGGCGAGAAGGCGGGCAACATGGATCCGCGCGTGCGCTGGGCGATGATCATCCTGGAAGAGGCGCGCAACTTGACCCCGCCCGGGGCGCAGATGTTGATCAAGGGCATCGTGCTGCAGGAGCTCAATGCGGCCAACCTGCTCTTCGAGCACGAGCGCGTGCTTGAGTTGGCGTTCGAGTACCTGGCGCGTTATCCGGGCGATGCCGCGGTGCTTGAGAAGGTCGGTTCGCTGATGGCAAGCCGCAGCTTCGGCCTGCTGGAGCAGGCGGAACAGTGGTTCGCACGCGCGCCGCAGAGCACGCTGGCGCAACTCAAGCGGGTGGAGGTGCTGATCGCCCTCGACCGCTTCGAGGTCGCGCGCTCGGTGCTCGAATCCGGCCGCGCCGGCTCGGGCCCCGGCGTCAACCTGCTGCTCGCGCGAACCGCGTTGGCGCAGGGCGACTATGCGACCGCGAACGACAAGGCCGTCGCCTACACGGAGGGCGAGTTCGCGGCTCAGGGCAACCTGATCCTCGGCGGCATCGCCTACGCGCAGGGTGATGCGGACAAGGCGACCGGGCACTTCCTCGCGGCGGTGCAGGCGGATCCGACGCTGTCGGACGCCTACAGCGACCTCGGCCTCGCGCTGCTGGCGCAGGGCAAGGTGGCGGATGCCGAGAAGTGCTTCCTGCGCGCGGAAGACCTCGACTTCGAAAACACGGTGAAGCCGGGACTGGGCCGCGTCTACGCCAAGTTCGCCGCAGCCGATGCGGAACTCGCCAAGGCGGTCGCCGCGCGCCTCGCGGCAGGCGCACGCAAGAACAAGGCCGAGTTCGAAAAGCTGGAGGAGGAGGCCAACGCGGCAGCCAAGGTCGCCATCTCCGAAGCGGGCGAAATGCTCAGCGGCTCCAACGGCCTCGAAGAGAACAACCCGCGCGATCTCCTGATTCGCTACTTCGCCGGCTATGCCTTGGAGAGGTCGGGCACGCTGCCCCCCGCGGGCGCCAAGTACCGTTCCGTGATTGACAACGACCACCGCTATCGCATCGCCATCGCGCGCCTCGGCGTCGTGCAGGCGCGTTACGTGGTGCAGCAGATCCTCGGCGGCGCCGCGCCCGACCAGGCCGATCTCGCCGAGCCCGGCAAAGCGGCCGACGCCCACCTCACCAAGGCGCACCGTCTCAACCCCAACGAGCCGGTGTTGCCCTATATCCTGGCGCGCTTCCACATGGTGCGCGGAACGCAGGCCACCAAGGCGGACAAGATGTTCGCTCTGGCCGCGGGGCTTCCGGCGCCCACCGGTGACCGCGATCTGCCCAACTGGGCCGGCGCGGGCCAAGCGGCGCTCGCGTATCGCGATGTGAACGTCGCGGAGAGCAAGGTCAAGGGACAGTTCAACAACGTCATCGGTGAAATCCGCCAGATGGTCAGTCGCGAAGGTGTCTCCAGCATCGACATAGCTCTCAAGGCCAATGCGGTCTACGGCTACTGCGAGCGCGCGCTGGCCGAGATCACCGAGAACCAGAAGAAGCGCATCGTCGGCTGGACGTTCTCCACCACGATGCCCAAGAGCTGGAAGAAGAACGCGCGCGATCCGATGATCATCAATCCGAAACCCAAGGGCATCCACTGGGTCGGCGAGATGGACTACAAGGGCCGCACGCCCGACCCGCTCGCCGCCAACTCGCTGGAGTTCCTCGACAAGACGATCCGGCAGACTTCGTTCTACCGGATCACCTACGAGGGCGTCATTCCCGACGGCACCCGCGTCATGATGGGCATGGGCATGGTCAAGAAGCGCCGTTCGCGCGGCGCGGCCGGTGTCCAGGTCCGGCGCAGCACGCGCGGCACCATGGAAGTTCGCATCGATGGGGCGCGCAACGTCCCCGTGCTCAAGGACAACCGCAGCCTCGACTGGCGCGAGTTGCCCGACGTCGCATGGCCCACCGGACCGTTCGAGTTGAGAATCTCGGTGCAGAATCGCAAGATCGGCACCTTCAAGCTCGAGTTGAAGACGGGCGATGGCCCGTGGATCAACGCCCTTCTTACCCAGTTCCCCGATAGCGAAAAGCTCGTTGCCAACGGCGAGACCTGTCGCCTCTTCACCCGTGGGGGTGGCGGCGGCGGCGCGATTCAGGTCTATATATGGGTCGAGGGGAGCGAGGGGACGACGTACAAGGATATCTACCTCAAGAAGGTCACGCTCGTGAAGGGCGTAAGGAACTAGGACGATGGAACCGAAATCCGCCCAGCTCAAGAACAAGTCCCGCGATCGGGGCTTCACCCTGATCGAAATCCTTGTCGTGATCACGATCATCGGCGTGCTCGCCGGCCTGGTCAGTGTCCTGATCACCAAGGGGCGCCAGCAGCAGCTCGAGAGTTCGACCAAGCAGCTCGTGCAGGTGATCCTCCCGATGAAAATCGAGATGTATCGCTCGGAGATGGGCCGCTTTCCCGCCTCCACGATGGAAACGCTGCGCAAGTCGGGCGGCAAGCAGAAGATATGGAAGAACGTCGCCACCACGGATGGCAACGACCTCAACGCCGCGATCGAGACGTTGGTGATCCAGCTGCGCCATCCCGACTTCAGCAAGCGCCTGCAGGACGATGAACTGGGGTCGATCGATCCGCCTACCGGCAATCTCGACGAGGACGAGTTCACCGAGATTCCCGCGGGCAGTACGAATGCGAAGGCGATCGAGCTTTTCGATGGCTACGGCAGCCCGGTCATCTACATCTACAACGCCGACTACGACAAGACCTTCATGGTCATGAACCATCTCGGCGACACCGTCGAAGTGGTGGCGCTCAAGACGCCCGACGGCACGTACTACAACCCCAACAAGTTCCAGATCATCTCGCTGGGCGAGAACGGCGTGCAGGAACTCGACGGCGACCCGTCGCTCTGGGACGACATCCTCAACTTCACGCCGCGGAAGGGCGACTAGCATGCGCCGGGCGGTGGCCCCGGGAGCAGCCCGGGATCGGCAGCGCGCCTTCACCCTGGTCGAGGTTCTCGTGGTGTTGAGCCTCTTCGCCGTGCTTATGGGGCTCGGCGTGGGACTCATCCAGCGCGCGGGCAGCGGCAACCTGCTGACGCAGACGACCAGCCAACTCGCCAACCTGCTCGCCACCGCGCGCGCCGGGGCGTTTGGCAGTGCGACTGCCTACGTCACGATCGATCCGCTCCCGGAAGACGAGGGCGGCGGCGTACTGCGCGTGTTCAGGCAGCGGCCCGTGTTCACGTGGCACTGCGAGGACTTCGAGAACGCCAGCGAGATGGACGTGATCGACCGCCAAGGCAACGTGGAGATTGTCAGCAACGCTCCCGTGCCGAGCCTGGCGGGCGACCATCTCGAATTCAAGGGCGGTCGCATCGTCATCAAGGATCGCCCGTGGCTGCAGTTCGTGGATGGCTTCAGCCTCGACTGCCGCGTGCTCATTCCGACGAGCGGTTCCCGCTCGCGCATGCGCATCTTCCGGAAGGGCTCCGCGATCGACATCGCGCTCATGGCCGGACCGGCGGGTCGCTGGGATGTCGAGGCGAAGATCCGT
>CBDURV010000148.1:0-8259 GCA_965369495.1 uncultured bacterium | reverse complement strand
GCCTGCCGCGCGCCGGCGTTGTCGGTGATGTGATAGTGCTGCGGAATCCAGCCGCCCAGCAACCGTCGCAGCATCGCCATGGCCATCGAGTCTTCCTCAACCTTCGCAATCGGTTGGTCTTGAACGTCGAGGATCTCCCAGCTATCGCGCACCATCGAGGTCCAGCCCTTGCGTCGGCACGCGCCGAGCTTGGTGCCCGTCTGGCTATCCACCACGTCGTATGCCGCCGCGAAATCCACGATCTGCCGCGCCTGGATGAGCAGCTTCTCCTCGGTCATCGTCTCGTCGGAGTAGAAGCGGATGTCCTCCTTGAGCTTGAAGGCCTTCTGCTTGGAAAAGCCCAGCAACTCCCCGTGCCCGTTGTAGACGTGAAACTTCTGCCCGAGGACGGTGAGGACCTTGCGGCGGATGAGGTATTGGTTGTCTTCGACGCTCATGGTTTGCACATCCTACTTCGGTATCTGCAGTTGGCATTCGATCGTTCCGGTTCCCTCGCTCGACACGTCTTGAGTCCAGCGTTTGCCGCGCGCGCGCAATTCGATGCGCAGCGTCCCACCCGGCATCCGTTCGAGTTGCGCGATGCGCCGTCCGGCATGCAGCGACCGGTGCGCCAGGAAGACTCCGATTTCTTTCCAGTACACGATGAAGAGCAGCACTTCGCCTTCTTTCAGCTCTTTGCACTGCAGCCGCAGCGTCGCGCCCTGGTCCGGCTTTAGCATGCCGATGTCGGTCTTCGCACTCTTGGCGTTCACGTCGCGCAACAGCACCGGCGCGAAGCCGGGCGCCGCGATGGCGTAGTCATGGTTTCCCGGCTCTCCCGCGAAGCGGTAGGAGTCGTAGTGGAGGCGGGCGCGCATATACACAGCGTGATCGCCGGGCTGCAACAAATACACGCGATGGCCGCGCGCGATGTCGTCGGACGCCGTTGCCGGCCACCCGAAGTGGACCCAGCGCACGCCATCCGCGTCCATCGCCTCGAGTTGCAGCTCTCCGCCGCGATCCAGCTCGGCGGAGCCGCGGCTCGGGTGGGGGGCGAGCCCCTTGCCCGCCATCGTGAACCGCAGCCGACGGTCGCAGGGATGCACAATCCGTTTGCCGATGCCGACCCTCGCCTCGCGCTCCACGTCGCGTCCCGCAATGCGCACGGAGACGAGTTCGTTCTTGGGCCGCGGCATCGGGAAGATCGGCTTGAACGTAAGCCACTCCGCCTTGCGCAGTGAAATGTCCTGCACGACTGTGCGGGAGCCCGCCGCAACCTCGAACTGCTTGACGATAATGCCGCCGGGCAACACCGCGCGGTAACGGCCGGGGCCGACATCGAACTCACGAATCGTGAGATCGTCCGTGTCGTCTTCATGGCCGTACGTCCCACGGCCCCGAGCCGGCAACCACGAGGGAATAAAACTGTCGCGCTGCAGCGTGACCGCCGCCGCCATCTCCGGGTCGCCCTCAATGCGCAGTTGCAGTGGCACGCGGGTGAGCAGCCGCACATGCACCGGTTCGCCCGGATCGAGCGCGGCCCCCGCGCCCCCACCGACCATGCCCTTGGCACGAATCTCGAAGCGCACGCGGTCGGTGGTCGGCAGGATGGTGCCGCGAATAATGCCGCGCCTTCGATCGGTCTTGCGGTTGGCCAGCGCGGGGCCTTCGAGTTCGAACTTGTCCGGCAATCGCGCGATGCCATTGATCTCGCAGTAGATGGTGACATCGCGTGTGGTCCGCAACGTGAGGCGGAGGAACTCCTGTTTGCTGCCGATGTGCCGCCTCTCGGCGAGATAGGGGGGGTGCGGGGGGGCGGGATGGAGATGGATGCCGAACATGCCCGGCGTGTCGGGTGAGAAGTAGACCCAGCCCTGCGCGTTGGTGCGCAGGCGCTCGCCGCCCCCGCGCCCCCTAAATTCCAACTCCACGTTAGGCAGCGTTTCACCCGCCTCGTTTACGACTTCCACTTTGAGGCGCGTGGGCAGGTTGGCGTACGCCTCGCCGGTGGGAATGAACTCGCGCGGCGCATCCGGTTGCTTCGCGACCTGTTTGGGCAACTCCGGAGGTGTCTCGCGGCTGATGCGCGGTTGGTCTTCGCCGAGCAGGGCCCAAGCCAGCCAAGCGACAACCATCGCGAATCCAACCAGTGCCTTCTTCATTTGGGACTCGGTGCTTTGATTCGTCGTGTGCCCTTGCCGGTGGATTCGTATTCGCGGCTCCAGGTGTTGACGCCTCTCTTGAACTCCACCCGGATCTTGCCTGTCGGAATGCCGCGCAAGATAGCGAACCCGAGCTCTTCATCCACGGAGCCGTTGCTGAGCGGGAGATCGTGGTCGAGCCAGTGGGCGCTGCAAAAGTAGAATACGTGGTCCTCGCCGACGGTGAACTCGAACGTCGCCCCTTTGTCAGGCTCAAGGTCGCCGCAGTCGCGCTCGGCGTCGCCGAAAACCACATCGCGCAGCACCAACGGCGCATGGTCGCTGACGTGCACGATCAGGTCCTGCGGTTGGCGGAGCGTGAAGACTCGGACCAGGTTGCCGCGTCGGTGGGTTTGGAGGCTCGTCAATCCGTCCTTGCCGATGCGATAGACGACCGGCGTCTCTCCCGGTGGCAGGCCGAACGTGATCGACGCGGCGGCGTACGCCTCGAGTCGCACGAGGCCCGCGGAGGCGCGAACGAGGGGCGGCGCGGTGAGTTGGTCGCTGCTCAGTCCGAAGCGCAGCGTTCGATTGCGGGGGTGCACGATGCGCCGCGTTTGGAGAATGCGCGAGCCCTCGAGCACCCCATCCCCGCTGATCAGGATCTGGATGGGTGCCTTGAGGCGGAAGCCAACCGGTAGAAGGACGGAAAAGTCGGTCCACTCGGCGCCGCGCAGATCGATGGTGACGGGCGGCGAGGGGACCCGGACGTCGCGCAGCACGATGCCGCCGGGCAGCGTCAGTTGATAGCGGCCCGGTTCGACGTCGAAGGAGCGAAAGCCGTCCGAGTCCACGTTGGTCGGCGGCACCCGGCGGCCACCGTTCGCCGGAATCAGCAGCACCATGGAGGTGTACTCCGGTTCACCGATCAGGTTCACGCGCAGCGGTGTGGTCGGGCGGATTGGCTGCGCGATCGCCGGCCGCTGTATCGGTGCTTGGGGCGTTCCGAGAGCGGGGTCCGTGTGCCGCGCGCGGTGCACCTGCTGATCGTTGATTCGATGCGCAACGACCAGCGCCGTGACGATGACGATTGCGACCCCCAGGAACCAGCGCACGGGTTAAGCGTACCGCCAGTTGGCTCAGACGACGAAACGGTTCAGGTGCTCTTCCCAGTAGGGCCAGTCGTGGCCGAAGACGCCGGGCCAGATCTCGCTGTAGACGTCGATTCCCTTTTGGCGCAGGACATCCGTGAAGTTGCGCGTCTCATGCACGATGCTGTCCTGCTCGCCCGTCGCGAGGATCCACTCGACGCCGCGCAGCCGGTTGACCCACTCTTCGTCCATGTTGGGTACGTAGCAGACGGGGCAGTGGAAATACGCCGCTTCGTCCCAGTGGCCGTCGAGCATGCCGCGGTTGTCGAACACGCCGCTGAAGGCGATGCAGCGCTTGACCTGTTCGGGATGGCGCGCGGCGAAATTGACCGCGTGGAAGCCGCCCTGCGATGCGCCGTAGACGGCGAGATTATCGTTGCCGGCGCGCGCGATCACCATCGGGACGAGTTCTTCCGACAACATGCGGTCGTAGCGGTCGTGCAGGCGGACGCGCTCGGAGGGCGGGATGTCGTTGTTGCCCCACGTCTCGTCGTTGTAGGCGTCGATGCAGCAGACCTGCAGGCGCCCGTCGTCGATATACTCGCTCAGGCTGCCTACGAGGCCGCGCTCGGCGTTCTCGGAGTAGCGCCCGGCGGAGGTCGGGAACATGATCAGCGGGCGCCCCGCGTGACCGAACCAGAAGTATTCGACCGGTCGTTCGAGGATCTGGGAGTCGAAGGAGCCCTTGGGCCCGTCTTGGGGATTGTTGCTGGATTCACTCATGCCGCTGCCCAGTATGCGGATTCTGCCGGGACGCGGAAATGCCGTTTCGCTAGGATTTATGGGCGATGACAAAAAGAATCGGGCTTCTCTACGGAATGGAACGCAGTTTTCCCGCCACGCTGGCGGAGGAAATCAACCGCGCCGGCGGCGGCAAAGTGGTCGCGGAACCGGCCCAACTGGGCGTGTTGCGCTATGACCGCGCGCCGCCCTACGACGTAATTCTCGACCGCATCAGCCAGGACGTGGAGTTCTACCGCGACTACCTGAAGCAGTGCTGCTTCTACGGGACGCAGGTGGTGAACAACCCGTTCTGGTGGTCGGCGGACGACAAGTACTTCGGCTGCATGGTCGGCAAGAGCGTCGGCGTGGCGCAACCGAAGACGGTGCTGCTGCCCCAGCGCGACCGGCCGGAGGGGACCGAGGGCGAGTCTTTCTCCAACCTCGAGTACCCCATTCGCTGGGAAGAGGAGGTGTTCGAGTACCTCGGCTTCCCGATCTTCATCAAGCCGGCGGACGGCGGTGGTTGGCGCGGCGTTTCCAAGTGCGACACGCCCGAGGAGTTCATGGACGCCTACGCCAAGTCGGCGACCGACACGATGATGGCGCAGGAGGCGATCGAGTACTCGCAGTACTTCCGCATCTACGGGCTCGGCCGCGAACATGTGCACATCATGCGCTACGCGCCGGAGAACCCGCACCACCTGCGCTACGTCGTTGACCAGCCGCCCGTGGACGGCGAGCTCAAGACGCGCATCGAACGCGACACGCTCGCGCTGTGCGGCGCGCTCGGCTACGACTTCAATACGGTCGAGTTGGCGATGCGCGACGACGTGCTCTACGCGATCGACTTCACCAACCCTGCGCCGGACGCGGAGCGCTCGAGCGTGGGCGACGCAAACTTCGATTGGATCGTGAAGCACGCGGCGGAGTTCCTGATCGATCGCGCGATCAACCCGCGCGCTTTTGAAATTACGGGGGAGTGGCCGCGTGCGGCTGGCTTGACCGAATGAGCCTGCCCAAGTTCACGCTCGGGATCGAAGAGGAGTTCATGGTCATCGATCCGGAGACGCGCGAATTGCGTTCGCACATCTCCGAGATGATCGCCGCCCAGGAGGCGGAACTTCCCGAAAAGATCAGCCGCGAGCTGCATCAGAGCGTGATCGAGATCGGCAGCAAGATCTGCAGCGATATCGCCGAGGCGCGGCACGAGGTAACGGCGATGCGCGGCACCATCTGCCGCGTCGCGGCTGAGCACGGCTTGCGCATCGGCGCGGCCGGCACGCATCCGTTTACCCACTGGGAAAACGTCGCGACGACCCCCAACGCGCGCTACGAGAAGATCCTGGACGACCTGCGCGTCGTCGCGCGCGCCAACGTGGTCTTCGGGCTGCACGTGCACGTCGGCATCGAGGACCGCGAAAAGCTCACCCAGGTCTTCAACATGGCGCGCTACTTCACGCCGCACATCATGGCGCTGTCGGTCAACAGTCCTTTTTGGGGAGGGCGCGACACCGGCTGGAAATCGTATCGCACCAAGGTCTTCGAGAAGTTCCCGCGCACCGGCATTCCGGCGGCGTTCCGCAGTTTTGGCGAGTACGAGGAGCTGATCAGCGATCTCGTCAAGACCAACAGCATCGATAACGGCAAGATGATCTGGTGGGACATTCGGCCCCACTGGAACTACCCGACGCTCGAGTTCCGCTGCTGCGACGTGCCCATGCGGGTGGACGAGACGATCTGCATCGCCGCCATCTGCCAGGCGCTGGTCGCCAAGCTCTACCTGCTGCATGAGCGCAACCTCTCGTTCCGCCTGCACCGCCGCTCGCTGATCATGGAGAACAAGTGGCGCGCGGCGCGCTGGGGCGTGAGCGGGAATCTGATCGATCTCGGCAAGATGCAGGAGTTCCCGACCTGCCAACTCATGGAGGAGCTGCTCGAATTCATCGATGAAGTGGTCGATGAACTGGGCGTGCGCGAGGAGGTCAACTACGTGCGGCAAATCTGCGCGAATGGCACCGGCGCCGACCGGCAACTCAAGGTGTTCGAGGAGACGGGTGGCGACCTGAAGGCCGTGGCCGACCTGATTATCGCCGAGACGCAGCAAGGTTTGCCCACCGGGTAATCTGGGCGCGTGAGCAACGACTTGCTGGACATCACCTGGGACCCGTCTCTCAACGAGGGCGCGCACAACGCCGTCAACGCCTGCCTGCGCATTCAGCCGCACGAGCGGGTGGTAATCCTTACCGATCGCGAACGCGTCTCGATCGGCGCCGCGATGGCCGCCGCTGTGCGGGAAACCGGTGCCCCGAGCGAGTTTTTCGTGATCGAGGACTACGCCGAACGGCCCTGCACGACGCTGCCCCAGCCGATCGCCGCGGCGTTCGAGCGGTCGGATGTGAGCATTTTCTGCATGGGCGCCGCGCCGGGCGAACTGTCGCTGCGCGTGGCGATGACCAACATCGTCAACCGCCGCCGGATGCGCCACGCGCACATGGTGGGCGTGACCGAGCAGATCATGGTCGAGGGCATGCGGGCGGACTTCGACAAGGTCTTCCGCCTGACCGAGTGGGTGCGGCAGCAGGCGGCCGAGGCGCGCGAAATCACCTGTTCGGCGCCGGGCGGCACCGACCTGCGCGCGACGTTTACCAAGAAGATCAAGTGGATTCCGACCTCCGGCATCATCACGCGGGACAAATGGGGCAACCTGCCGGGCGGCGAGACGTTCAGCTCTCCCGAGCGGGTCGATGGGATCTTCGTGGTGGACGGCGTGCTGGGCGACTGGCTCGCTCCGAAGTTCGGCGACATGGCCGACACGCCGCTCACGATCGAGATCGAAAACAGCCGCATCGTGCGGACCGAATGCGACCACGAGTTGGCGCTGGCCGACTTCCGCGAGTACGTCGCCTCCGATCCCAATGGCAACCGCGTGGGCGAGTTCGCGCTCGGCACCAACATCGCGGTCAAGCAGATCATCGGGAACATGCTCCAGGACGAGAAGATTCCCGGCGTGCATATCGCGTTCGGGCATCCCTACACGGAGCACACCGGCGCCGACTGGAGTGCCAAGACGCATATCGACGTCGTCGGACGTGATTTCGACGTGCGTCTCGACGGCAAGATGATCATGGAAATGGGTCGCTACCTGGTCGACGTCGAAAGTCTTTAGGGGGTCCGGGGGCATGGACGCCGAGCTGCGCGCGCGCTTCAACAAGATATGGAGCGAGAAGCTTGCGCACCGCGTCCAGCGCGATGTCGAGCGGCGTACGCACTGCCAGATTCCCTTCCGCGTCGCCGAAACGCCGCTGTTTCTGTCGGAGCAGTTGGTCGGTCGGCTCGAGACGGCGGCGCGCGAGATCATGGCGATCATCGCCGAGCCCGAGTTCGTGGCGCGCATGGAGCCGTTCGTGCCGCCCGAGGTGGCGGGGCCGGGACGCGGCAAGCTGCCGCAGTTCGCCGTCGTTGACTTCGCCATCGTCGAGGAGGAAGACGGCACGCTGGCCCCACGCCTGGTCGAATTGCAGGGCTTCCCGTCGCTTTACGGCTTCCAGATCATGCTGGCGGACGTCTGGGCGACGAGCATTGCGCGCGCCGACGAGATGCCCGACCTCTGGCGCATCTTCTTCAGCGGCATCAATCGCAACCGCGCGCTGGCGCTGATCGACAAGGCGCTGCTGAACGGTCACGAGCCCGAGGACGTCGTGCTGCTCGACCTCGATGTCCACTTCCAGAAGACCTATCCCGACTTCGCGGCGATTCGCCACTGGTTCGGGATCGAGCATGTGGCGCCTCGCGACCTGATTCGGCAGGGCGATCAGCTCTTCCGTGATGTCGGGGGCCGGCGCATTCGCGTCAAGCGCATCTTCCAGCGCATCGTCATGGACGAGTTGCAGAAGAAGCGGGCGCCGCTGCCGTTCCGCTGGGACGAGAAGATGGACGTCGAGTGGGCGCCGCATCCGGCGTGGTACTACCTCTGGTCCAAGACCTCGTTGATCTACATCGACCATCCGGCGGTGCCGAAGACGACGCTGCTTTCCGAGCTCGATCCGATTCCCGATGACCTGACAGGCTGGGTGCTCAAGCCGCTGCACTCGTTCGCGGGCGCGGGCGTGAACATCGAGCCGACGCGCGCCGATGTCGATGCGGTGCCGGAAGCGGAGCGCGGCGAGTGGATGTTGCAGGAGTGGGTCGAGTACGCGCCGGCGCTGAAGATGCCTGAGAGCATCGAGGATCGGAGTGATGTGAAGGCGGAGGTGCGCATGATGTTC